>CAYIQA010000010.1:0-12184 GCA_964365475.1 Candidatus Woesearchaeota archaeon
TTGAACGAAGCCAGAGGTGGCGCTTGTCAAGGAGAAATTCCTCGCTTGCATCTTCTTTTATCGGGAAAACATCTGCGAAGTTTATTACTTTAAGTTTTTCAACCTGCACTTCGTAGCCTGTCGGGGCTCTCTTGTCTTCTTTTAAGTTGCCAACAACTTCTACAGAACTTTCCACTAAGAGCTTGTCAGCTTCTTTCCATTCTCTTTCAGAAACATTTTCCTTTTTTATAACGCACTGGATAATATCCGAGGAGTCTCTCAGGACTATGAACTTGAAGGCGTTGCTTCCCCTTTCCCTATGGACCCAGCCTCTCAGAGCTACAGAGCCCCTGCCTTTTTTTAGAGCCTCTTTTACAGACATAAATTTCATAAGAACCTATAAATAACAGAAGGTATAAAAATCTTTAGGTGGCAAAATCTTCCACTATCGGGTTAACAATCCTCTTCCAGTCTTCAGCCTTCATCTGAATAGACTGAGTCTGAGTTCCAGCATTAAAATTAATAACTTTATTGTCAAATATCTGCTTGTCAGCATAAACCGGAATATTAAATAGATTGCCGAAAGGCGGCACTCCGCCAGGAATGCAGTCGGTGACTTTCTTAACTTCTTCAGCTGTTGCGAAACTTATGCTTTTCGTGTTTAAGATGGTTTTCATCTTCTTGAAATCTATTTTCTCTGTTGCTCTTAAAACGCACATGCAGAAATTACCTTTATATCTTAAAACCATTGCCTTGGCTCCTGTCTTTAAGTCAACACCCCTAACTTTTGCAGCTATTTCTGAAGTTGGAGTTGGTTCGTGTTCAAATAACTTAAACTCAACTTTGTTTTTCTCAAGAATTTTCTTAATGGATTCAACTACATTCATTTTAGCCCAAGCTCTTTGAGCTGCTTGTCTGAAACTGCCGATGGAGAGTCAGTCATTAAGTCTTTTGCATCCTGGTTCTTTGGGAATGCGATTACTTCCCTAATGCTATTGTTTCCTGTTGCAAGAGCTATAATCCTATCGAGACCCAAAGCTATTCCTCCGTGTGGAGGAGCAAACTTTAATGCGTCTAATAAGAATCCGAATTTCTCTCTTGCTTCTTTGTCGCTTAGTCCGAGGGCTTTGAATATTTCTTTTTGCAGTTCTTGATCGTGAATTCTTATTGAGCCTGAGCCGAGCTCCCAGCCGTTCAGCACGAGGTCATAGGCCCTTGATTCAATCTTTTCAAGCTCCCTGTTCTTTAGCAAGCCCAAATGCCCTTCTTTTATGCTGGTAAATGGGTGGTGGGCGCTTACATGCTTTTTTTCTTCTTCGTTCCACTCAAATAATGGGAAATTTGTTACCCAAACAAATTTAAATTTCTCGCCTTTCTTTCTCAAATCTGGCTTGTCTGTCTTATATCTCTGCACAGCCTCCTTGTAGGTTATTCTTTCAAACGGGATCTTTATATCTTCATCAAGTGCTTCCTTCCAGACAAATTTAATTAGTCTTTCAATAACAGAAAAGATATCTTCTTCAGTTACAAAACTCATTTCCATATCAAACTGTGTGAACTCTGGCTGGCGGTCTGCTCTTAAGTCTTCGTCTCTTAGGCATCTTGCTATCTGGAAATACTTGTCAAAGCCAGATATCATTAATAACTGCTTAAATATTTGGGGGCTTTGGGGAAGAGCATAGAATTTGCCCTTGAAATTTCTGCTTGGGACAAGATAATCGCGAGCGCCTTCTGGCGTTGATTTTGCAAGTAAGGGGGTTTCAACTTCGACAAAACCCTCTTTGTCCATAAAGTCTCTTGTTGCTTTTATTATTTTATGCCTTTGAATTAGATTTTTCTGCATGTTTGGTTTTCTTAAATCTAAGTATCTATACTTCAGTCTTGTTTCCTCAGAGCTTTCAACATTAGGATCAAGCGGCAAAGGTCCAACTTTATTTATTGTGTTAATTGACTCAGCACTTATTTCTATTTCTCCTGTTCTCATTTCTTTTTTTACTTGGTTTGCAGGCCTATTCTTTACTATTCCAGAAACTTGGACTATGGATTCCTTGCTTAAAGCTCCAAATTCTTTGGCTAGTTTATCATTCAAGAAAACCTGAGTTATTCCATACCTGTCTCTTAGCAGTAAAAATCCTATTTTGCCCTGAACTCTTATAGTGTCTACCCAGCCGCATAAGGTTACTTTCTTTCCAGAGTCTTTTGCTGTTAGCTCTCCGCAGGTATGTGTCCTAAACATGGGTGTTAGGTCTTCTAGAACGTATATAAATTTATCTCTGATTTGAGCTGTTAAGTAAACGTCTGGATTTTGAACAAAAAAATAAAATGGAAATAGTTAGTGAATGTGTTTAACCTTTCATTTTTGCTACAGTTTTCTTGAAAGCTTCTAATTGTTTTTCTGTCAAGTTTCCGTATCTTAAGTAATTTGCCTTAATGCTTCTTAAAAAAGAATTCTTTTCGTAAAATGATTCTGGAATGTCAAACAGTTTCTTCATCTTAGGGTTTTTGATTTCAGCATTCAATTCTGGTTTCTGGCAATCGTAACATAAAACGTATCTATTTTTCCAAGTCGCTTCTACATATTTTTTCTTGCATTTAAAGCATAACTGCTTGTATCTTACTGCCATTGGTTTATTGAGCTGCTATTACAATTTAAATCTTTCTAGAAGCTACTTTAGAATTTTCTTAATCAATTCAGCAGCTTTCTTCCCGTCAACTTTTCCTTTTAGCTGTTTCATAACTTCCCCCATCAATGCATTGAATGAAGCGCCAGGATTTTTCTTTGTGATTTCAGCCACATGATTTTCAAGCTCAGAGTCAGAAACTGTTTTGTAGTTGTCAAGAACAACTTTCTTACCTTCAGCTAGCTCCTTCATAATATCAACAACAGCGCTTCTCGCAATCATTTTTTCATTTAGTGCATTTAAAACAAAAGCAAAATCTGTTTCTTTAAGATTGTCTGTATTAACATTAAACCTGGCTTTTACTTCTTTTGGAATCTCAACAACAACCTGAGCTATATGTCTAGTATCAACATTCTTGAACTTTCTTACAAAGTCTTCGAAATAAGGAATCTCTATAATTTCTCTTGCAAGATCCGGGTTAAGATTGTACCTTTTCTCGAGATTAATCGCTTTTTCTGTGAGAAGCTCAGGAATTTTTATCTTTTTAATAAGATCGTCTGTAATCCTTATTGTTTCCACATCAGTTTCTGGGTACATGCGCTCTGCACCAGGCATTGGCCTCAGAAATGTTGTTGAGAAGTCAGGTTCAACTTTCCTCACTTCAGATTTCAGAATTTCTTTTTTTATATTTGACTGCTGCCTTATAACTTCGTTCTCAACTGTCTTAGGAATGCTCCTCAAATCCTGGAAGCCCTTGAGTTCTACTCTTGGATGCCCCTTAATACTTATGTTTAAATCTTGGCGGATGCTGCCCAGGCCGCGCTTAACTTTTCCAGTGCTTCTTAGTGTCATTCCTATAATGCCAGCAGCTTCTTTTACATGCTCAGGGTCTTTTAACGAGGCGTCAGTTGCAATCTCAATTAATGGAACTCCTAGTCTGTCTAGTTTGTAGTAGACTTCATTTTCATTTTCACTAATCTTCTTTGCGCTTTCTTCTTCCAGGCAGATTGTTGGGATCATTACTTCCCCCTTTGAAGTTTGGATTCTTCCGTCAGTTGCGATGAGGGCTGTTCTTTGGAAACCAGAAACATTGCTGCCATCTATAACAGTTTTCCTCATGAATTGGATGATGTCAACAACCTTTGCGTTCATAAGAATGGCAACCTGTAGTGCAGTCTCAAGAGCATCTTTGTTTATTTCATGCGGCGGCTCTTCATCTAACTCTACGAGGCAGGAGGAAGTTGAGTACGCCTCATAAATAAATTTTCTGTCCCTTTTCATTTCGAAGGCGGCAGCTTCATCTGTTTTTCCTGTTTCTCCAGTAACTACCCTTAGTTTTCTTTTTATTACAATATCTGGCTTGTTTTCATCGTTGATAAGGCAGGGGCATCTGCAGAATAATTTATGGCCCTCTAGTTGCTGATGGCATTCTAGACCGCATTTGAATCCAAGATCTTGGTAGTTCATAGAAACTCTTCCTCACCAACAATTCTTTTTGAGATCTCGCCGTGAAGGTTTTCATTCATTAGTCTTTTAACTTCCTCTTTATTTTTATGGTTTGATAGCAAGTAAGCTAACTTAACAAAAGCAGTTTCAGCAGTCATATCAGAATAATTCCCAATAACCCCGGCTTCCTGCAGTTTTCTCCCAGTGGAGTAAACATTTATGTTAACCCTGCCGAAGATTGTCTGGGTGGTCATAAAAACAGGCATTTTTTTCGCCAATTTCTTTATCTCGCTCAGAATTTTTTCATTTTCACCTGTTTTTTGGTCTATTTTGGAAACTGGGAAGTGGCCAAGGCCGGTGCCTTCAAGTATTAGGCCATGGAAGTTTGAGTAGGCTTTCAGCTCTGTAGCGTGCATGCTTGGATGCGATCTGACTATGCCAATCCTGAGATTTTCCCTGAGAAGATGAACTTTGAGCTTTGTGCCCTTGCTGATCTTTTTGTGATCATGTGTTAGGAATTCAGCTATTTGCTTGTAATAATTAACTCTTGCGATTGGCTTTGCATTTATTGCCTTGAAGGCATCTCTTCTTGAAGAATGCATCTTCCTTGTCTTTAATCCCGGCAAAATTAAGCAGTCATTGTCATTCATGTTTGCATGCATGCATATTGCCACGCCTGCAAAATCTGTTTTTGCTATGAATAGGGCTGCGCTTGCTAGATTTAGGAAAGCATCAGAGCTTCCCCTGTCTGAGGAACGCTGGGCACCAACCAGGATAACAGGAATTGGAAGGTCTTGGAGCATGAAACTTAGTGCTGCTGAAGTATAGTGCATGGTGTCTGTTCCGTGTGTTAGTATTATGCCATTAACACCTTTTTTGATCTCGCTTTCTATTTCCTTTGCTATTTTATTATAGTGGGCAAAGCGCATGTCCTCAGAAAACATGTTGCTTATGAGCTTTGAGTGGATGTTTGCCGCTGATCCAAGTTCTGGGAACTTAGCTACAATCTCCTGGGGAGTGAAGCGCGGATAAACAGCGCCAGTTGAGTAATCAACCTCGCTTGCCACTGTCCCGCCAGTGTGAAGGATTGAAATTGTTGGAAGTGCTTTGTTGTGCTTGTGTTGGGTTGCTTCAGGCCTCTCAATCTTTATTTTACCAAGCTTCTTTACCTCTTTTATTTTGGATTTAAGAATCCCGATGTTGTAGCCGGATTTTAGCTTGATGAAAATTGTGTCTTTTTCTGATGAAGGGATTAAGATTCCCTTGAATGCCTTGTTGTCCTTTGTAAAGATTTCAGCAAGTTCTGCCTGGGAAAATTCCTTTTTCATATTTTGATTTTAAAAAACCCAAGTATAAAAATGTTCCCTGTGGCCTGAAGATTTTCACCCGGAAATTATAGTGAAAAATGCACTTTCTGGAAAAATTCGGAAATCCGGGAATGAAAAATGAAGTGCTAATAAAATGCCCTTCTGGGCGCTCTTGAGCCATTTTATAAGGTATTTATACAAATGGATATATATTTCAAAGAAGACTAATCTTTATAAGCAAGCTCTTGATAATAAAAGAATTAGGTGTTTAAGTTTAATTGGCGTTAAACTTAAGGTTTGATTTGGCGTTTGTATTGTAAAACGTAAAACCTCAAATTGGCGTTTAAGGTTTAAGTTAGATATTTTCTTGCAAGTTTAAATCATTTTGTCATTAAACCTGACAAACGTTGTTCTAAAAGGGTAGTAAACTGAACTACAATATAAACTTTATTGTGGTGCAGTATATAATTCCAAATGATAAAAAACAAAAAACGGAAGGGGGAATAACAAAATGAACAGCTTGGTGCAGGATGCGTTGCAGAACGCGCAAAACTATGGTTCTGATCTAAAGATTGGAACTGCGAACATAAGTGTGGTGGGAGCTGGCGGAGCAGGGAGCAACATGGTCAGCTGGCTTCACAAGAAAGGGATTTCTGGGGCGAAGATAATAGCAATGAATACAGACAAGCAGCATTTGGACATATCAAGTGCTGACAATAAGATACTAATAGGAAGGGAGCTGACAAGGGGGCTTGGATGCGGCGGTTTTCCTGAGAAGGGAATGCAGGCTGCCAAAGAGAATCTTCATGATATTAAAACAGTGATGAAAGATGCAGATATGGTTTTTGTCTGTGCTGGGGAAGGAGGTGGTACTGGTACAGGAGTTGCGCCAGTAGTAGCACAGGTGGCAAAGGAGGCAGGGGCAATTGTAATTGGAACTGTGACGATGCCGTTTGACATAGAGAGAGCTAGGGTTGACAAAGCAGAGTTTGGACTGCAGCAGCTGAGAGAAGTTGCAGACACTGTAATTGTGATTGACAACAATAGATTGGTGAACATTGCAGGAAACCTGCCTATACAGCAGGCATTTGCAGTTGCTAACGAGCTGATAAGCACAATGATCAAGGGGATAGTAGAGACTATTGCAGTGCCTTCGCTTGTTAACCTGGATTATGCAGATGTCAGGGCAATAATGGCCAATGGAGATGTTTCAGTTATCGGCATTGGAGAGTCTGATACAGAAAGCAGGGTTGAAGAATCCACAAGAAGGGCATTGACAAATCCTCTGCTGGATGTAAGCTATGAAGGAGCCACAGGGGCATTAATCCACATTACTGGAGGCCCGGACCTGACTTTGGACGAGGTAAGCAAGGTAGGAGAGATAATAACAGAAAGCCTAGATTCAGATGCAAACGTAATCTGGGGAGCAAGAATTGAGGATGGAATGGCAGGAAAACTCAGAGTTATGACAATTATCACAGGAGTTAACTCACCGTATGTGCTGGGAAAGATTGACCACAGAAAGGCTTCGGCAAAAGCCATGCAGGTGAGCGAGGAACTAGGAATTGATATGGTAAGTGCAGTGCCACTACCAACAAGACCAAGCAGATCATTTTGAAGGGCAAGAAACCCCCCAACATTATTTCTTTGCCCTCACAAGTGCCTTGTTGCTGGTGCTAAAAACACCAGCATTTTTTCTTTTCTGTTGAAGACTTATTAGAAATTCCAGATTAATAGTTGTTGAGATGAGTAATTTTATCAACAGAAATTTTAGACAGACCGGGAGTGTTTTTTTCCTTTGGATATCCCAGAGCAAGCATAAGCTCAACATTGATTTCAGAAGGAACATCTAAAATTCTTGCAACTCCCTTGGCGTTGAAGCGGCGTATCCAGCATGTTGCCAGACCAAGATCTGCTGCTCTTAGAGTAATGCACTGGGCTGCTGCAGCGCATGAATGGCCCGAATAAATTTCCCCCCTGTCTCCGTAGAGGGTCTTGACTCTGTCATCTTTCCTTAATATAACAAGAAGGCAGGGAATGTTTTTGATCCAGCTTTGCTTAGGGCACTGGTTTGATATTAACTCAAGCTTTTTCTTGTCATCAACAGCAACGAACTCCCAGCATTCCATGTCGCCAGGGCATGGGGCATATGCTGCCGCCTTGATAAGGTCATGAATAACATTAATTGGAACCTTCTTTTTTTCAAAAGAACTGCACTGGTGGACTGATTCTATTGCTTCCTTTACATCCATAAATATAGCTTGAGCAAACTTTTATTTAAAGGTTGTGTTAAATTTATATACTAGATTTCTTCCAGTTTAGATATGGAATACAGCAAGCTTGCTAATTTCTACAGGTCGATAGAAAAGACCACAAAGAGGCTTGAGAAGGCAGACATACTTGCAGGCATATTTAAGGATGCTGGGAAAGACCTGAAGGACATAATCTATCTTGCGCAGGGGAAGGTTTTTCCCCTCTGGGATGAGAGAAAGATTGGTTTTTCTTCAAAATTAATGATCAAGGCTATAGCCTCTGTGTATGGGATATCTGCAGGCGAGGTTGAGAAATTATGGAGCGGGCTCGGGGATCTTGGGAAGGTTGCAGAGCATCTTGCTGACAAAAGAAAGCAGGCTACATTGTTTTCAAGAAGGCTTGCTGTAAGGGATGTTATTGAAAACATTAGAAAACTCTCGAGTCTTGAGGGCGAGGGCACAGTAAACAGGAAGCTGCAGCTTGTAAAGGAGCTTCTAAGCAATGCATCTGGGGATGAGGTCAGGTATGTTGTTGGCACTATATTGGAAGAGCTGAGGATTGGTGTTGCAGCTGGAATTGTTAGGGATGCGATAGCCAAGGCGTTTGATGCTGATGTTAATGATGTTGAAGCCAGCTATGATCTTCTTGTTGACTATGGGGAAGTTGCTGAGCTTGCAAGGGGAAACAGGCTTGAGAGCGTGAAGCTAGAGCCTGGAAGGCCGACCCACGTCATGCTTGCTGTTCTTGTCAAGGACATTAATGAGGGATTTGAAAGGGTTGGGAAGCCCTGCCAGGTAGAGCACAAATATGACGGGTTTAGGCTGCAATGCCACAAGAAAAACAGCAAAATAACTTTGTTTACTCGAAGGATGGAGGATGTTACAAATCAGTTTCCTGACATTGCGAAATATGTGAAGGAGAATGTTTCTGGCAATTCTTTTATTCTTGACAGCGAGGCTGTGGGCTATAATTGGAAGACCGGGAAGTACATGCCTTTCCAGAGCATGAGCCAGAGGATTAAGAGAAAGTATAATATCGAGGAGATGGCTAAGAAGTTTCCTGTTGAGCTTAATGTCTTTGACTTGGTTTACTATAACGGCAAATCCTTGTTTGATGTTCCCCTAAGGAAAAGAAGGGAAATTCTTGAGAAGATAGTGAAGGAGAAAGAGAAGAAAATTGTTCTTACCAGGAAGCTGGTTTCTGGCAATGAGAAGGAGGTTGATAAATTTTACAAGGAGGCACTGAATATCGGGCATGAGGGGGTTATGTTCAAGTCATTAGATGCATCATACAAGCCTGGAAGATATGTGGGTTACATGGCAAAGATGAAGCCGATTTTAGAAACTCTGGACTTGGTCATTGTTGGTGCTGAATGGGGAGAAGGCAAGAGGGCCAAATGGCTTTCAAGCTATACTGTTGCATGTGCTGATGATGACGGGAATTTAGTTGAGGTTGGCAAGGTAAGCACTGGAGTGAAAGAGAAAGGAGAGGAAGGAGTTACATTTGCGCAGATTACTGACGAGCTGAAGCCGTTGATAACAGAGGAAAAAGGCAGGGAAGTGAAAGTCAGGCCAAGGCTTGTTGTTGAGGTTGCTTACGAGGAAATACAAAAAAGCCCGACATACACTTCAGGATTTGCGCTTCGCTTTCCGAGAATTCTAAAATTAAGGTCTGACCGAGGAATAACAGACATAAACAGCCTGGGTGAAGTGATTCAAATTTATAATATACAGCGCGGTAGGAAAACAAAATAACAACTCCACAATAATAATGCTTATAAACAAGTAGAAGGTGTTAGTTTACATTCCAAAATGGTGAAAATATCTTTTTTTAATAAAAGGGGTGTTTTCACTTACCTATTGGGAAAAAAGGGGGGTTCGTACCCGTGGAGGGGATTTAGATGATTGTAAAGGACGAGTTTTTGAGTAGACTGCGACAATATTTTGGTTTAAACCTATATGAGGTAAGAATCTGGACAGCATTGCTGAGCAGAGGGGTTTCTACTGCTGGCGAGCTGAGCGACATTGGGAATGTGCCAAGATCAAGGGCGTATGATGTTTTAGAAAGCCTTGAGAAGAAAGGCTTTGTTGTCATGAAGCTTGGCAAGCCTATAAAATATCTGGCTGTTGAGCCAAGAGAGGTTGTTGAACGCGTTAAGAAGCTTGTTGCCAGGGAATCTCTTGAAAGAATAAAAAGACTTGACCAGCTTAGGGGAACAGATGTTCTGGGCGAGCTTAACTCACTGCACAAGCAGGGCATTGAGTTTGTTGAGCCTTCTGATTTGTGCGGGGCAGTAAGAGGCAGGCATAACTTGTACACTCATCTTGAGAGCGTAATAAAAGGGGCAAACAAGACAGTAACTATAATGACCACTTCAAAGGGTGTGCTGAGAAAAGTTGATGCCCTGAAGAGCGAGCTTGAAAGGCTTAAGAGGAAGGGAGTGAAGATAAGGATAGGTGCACCAATAACAAAGGAGACCATGGCTGCTGTCGGAGACATAAGCAAGATTGCAGAAGTCAGGAATGTAAAAGGAATGAATGCAAGGTTCTGCATTGTTGACGGCAAGGAGATAATGTTCATGGTGATGAACGATGATGAGGTCCATCCAATGTATGATGTTGGTGTGTGGGTGAACACGCCTTACTTTGCCGCTGCAATGGAGAATATGTTTGAGCTTGTGTGGAAGAATTCAGACGGCGTGAAGTAAAGCTTTAAATACTTTCTTCTTTTTTTAATTTTTATGGGGGTTTTGACTTTAGACGTGGATGGAGTATTGTTTGACTGTAATCCTGCTGTTGTCAGTGAGATTAACAGGAGATTAGGGACCAGTTTTACTATAAACCAAGTAATAACCTACAGGATAGCCAAATCTTTGGAAGTCTTTGACGAGCGCGTTACTGAAGAGCTTGTCAGTGAGATTTTTGACAATTTAATAAGAGTCGAGAGGGGTTCTAGATTGCTTCCTTTAGAGGGGGCTGCGGATGGCTTAAGAGAACTTCTGGAAGATGATGACGAGCTGGTGTTTGTCACAAGCAGGGATGAGAAAAAATGGGGGGAAGCCACGAAGTTTGCATGCGAAAGAAGTTTTGGATCTGTTTATAATGACATTGTTTTTACAGGTGTAGGGAGAAGCGAAGACTTCACTGACGGCATGATTAACGGCTACAAGAGTGATACTTTAAAGCGCCTGGGGTGCAAGGTCCATGTTGAGGATGGTCTGCACTTTGCAGAGGAGGTTGCCAGATCTGGGCTTTCTGTTGTTCTGGTTGACCAGCCATGGAACCAGAAAAGGTCTAATTATGAAACTTATGGTAACACCGGAAGAATTAGAAGGACAAGTCCTTGGAGGGTAAACAGGCAGTGGGATGATATCCCCGGACTAGTGAGAAGTTTTAAATAGCAATCTTAGACTTGATTCTTTTATGGATTTTAAAAAAGAGATAGTAAAACTGCTGAAGAAAGAAGTAGGAGATGAAATCCAGCTGGAAGTTCCTTCAAACAAAGAATTTGGTGATTATTCTTTTCCTTGCTTTCCTCTTGCCAAAACTTACAAGAAGAGTCCGAATCATATAGCTGATGAGCTGAGCAAGAAAATAAATGCAGATTTTCTCGAGAAGGTCGATGCTAAGGGTGCTTATCTTAACTTCTTTGTTAAGAGGGAGGTATTAATCAAGGAAGCTGTCCAGGATGCTGTTAAAGATGGTAATTATGAAAGGTTAAAAGAGAAGCTTAAAGTTGTTATAGAGTTTCCAAGCCCGAACACAAACAAGCCATTGCATCTAGGGCATGTGAGAAACATCCTTCTCGGAATGTCAATTTCCAATTTGCTTGAGTTCATTGGGAACAAAGTAATTAGGGTCAATCTGAACAATAATAGGGGGATTCATGTCTGTAAGTCAATGTTAGCCTACCAGAAGTGGGGAAAAGGAAAAAATCCTGACAAGAAAGGTGATCATTTCGTCGGTGATTTTTATGTTAGGTTCCAGAATGAAGCTACCAAGAATCCTGAACTGGAAAAGGAAGCTGAGGAGATGCTTATTGAATGGGAGAACGGTAACAAGGAAGTCGTGGATCTGTGGAAGAAGATGAATGGCTGGGCGATTAAAGGATTTAACGAGACTTATGATAAGTTCAGGCCCAAATTTGACAAAATATACAACGAAAGCGAGTTTTACAAGGAAGGCAAGGAAGTTGTTCATGACGGACTGAAGAAAGGACTGTTTGAGAAGGACGAGACTGGGGCAATTGTGGTCAATTTAACAAAGTATGGGCTGGGCAAAAAGGTTCTGCTAAGGGCTGACGGCACATCGATTTACATAACCTCGGACTTATATTTGGCTAAGAAAAAGTTTGAGGACTTCAAAATGGACAAAAGCGTTCATGTTGTGGGAAGTGAGCAGATACACCACTTCAAGGTCTTGTTTGAGCTGCTGAAGATGCTCAAGCTTCCTTTTGCTGACAACTGCTATCATCTCAGCTATGGACTGGTTTATTTGCCTGAGGGCAAGATGAAGTCAAGGGAGGGGAAGGTTGTTGATGCTGATGACATCATTAAGGAGATGGAGGATCTGGCAAGGG
>CAYIQA010000011.1:0-11789 GCA_964365475.1 Candidatus Woesearchaeota archaeon
TTACATAATATTTGTAAGTGTCCCCATTAGGCAGGTCTAATGTTAGGTTGTGGGTTCTTGAGAATATGTCGCTAAGTTCATTTTCCATCTCATCAAAGTTAGGAGTATGCTTGGTGTCATAGTTGCACAAAGCAGGTTCATTTGTTTGTATTGCAATCGTTATTGGCGTAAAAGGCTCAACGTCTGGGGTTATTATATACCCTGCTGGTGTTTCTTGTGCTGTATATCCAGAGGTTATGCTTTCCTGCCATGGCGTAATATCCGGGGGACTTACATCATTCGGGTTTGTATCAACGCAATCAACTTGAGATGTTCCATCATTAATCAACTGGCATGTTGCACCCAGGCTTCTGCACTTGTATTCTGTGCATGGATGCAGAGAATCCTCATTGCATTTCTTGCAGTCATCTCCGCTTAAAGGGGGGACATAAGGATTGCATTTTACATACAAGGTTTTTGTTTTAGTATCACTTCCGATGGCAAAGTTAAAATACTTGCCAAAAACAAACTTAAATATGATTAAAAAAACTGCAGCAGCAAACCCAAAGTGTCCGAATCTTCTTACCAAGTCCTCTGTAAATCCAGTATAAGCCCCGGGATCAAATCTCCCACCAAAATGAAATCCAGAACCCTCAGTAAAACCCCTCGATAGCAGATTATCATAAGCCTTGACAAGCTCTTGCATCCCCCCAAAGACACCATATTCTTTCAGTTTATTCCAGAAATTTTCTCCAACGTTTTTAGGTTTAGGTCCGGGAGCGCTCCCCTCCCATTTCACTTTTAGTCCTTCTGTTGATTTTTCCTGTTCTGCATTAAGGTCAGCACCGCAGTCTCCCTGTGCCTTGCAGTACAAGGCCATCCTGTTCAGAGTCTCCTGCTTCTCGCACTCGCAGTTTGCAACACATTCCCAGTCACCAGCATAACTTGACTTGGCGTAAGTTACCTTGCATTTGCTGTTGCCCCTTTTGCACACTTCAATAGCATCCCTGTTTGGGGAATATCTGTCTTCAGGGTCATAACTTTCCCAGAAATTTAGCCCCAAGGGCACTGTTGACATATTGACTGCTATTTCAGAATTAGATTTCTGGGCATAATTATTTTCCAGGCACTGAGAATTGCTTACAATTTTTCCATTCCTGTTTGTGTAGCTGCCCTGCACGCAAATCTCTTCCCTGAAGTCTCTGCAAGGCTCAGCATATTCTTTTCCCTGGAAGCAGTAATGCTTGTAATGTTTTGTCCCGGGATAGTCTTTAAAGTCCCCAACAGGGCTTTCATACACGCACCAGCTCTCTCCGTTTAGTCTTGCACCCCCCATTTTCATGCTTTCTGCTGCTTGTTTTTGCAGGCTTTCAGCTTCCTCTTTGATATCTGACTCCTGCTTCTCAAGATTTTTGATTTTCGTAGTTATGGTCTTTCTTCTATTCTCCAAATCATCTTTCTCTGTGCTATTATAGTATTCAGTTTCTTCCATTCCGCTGATTTTGTTGTTAATCTCAAGAAGCTGGGCACTAAAGTCCTGTTTTTGGCTGGTTATCTTCTGCAATTTTTGCTCAGCAGTTTGAAGTTGTCCATTTAGAGAGCCGAGATTAGTCTGGTAGTCTTGGGTATCTTCGCAGTCAAGGCTCTTGCAGAAAGCTCCACCATCCTCTTCTGTGCACACAGAATCACTCCCGCATTCATCAGCCAGCCCCTCTTTGTTTCCGCAGCTGTCAAACCAGTAGGCATTATTGTCAAAGCAGCCTTTCTTTGCCTGTTGTTTGCATTCGTTGCACGCAGTTAAAATTGATGAGCTGCAGTAAGTTCCTTTGTAGAATCCTTCTTTTCCGTTGTTTGCATTTAGATTTGAAGAGTCGCACAGCTCTCTTGTTGTGAAGCTGCACGCTCCGCTATCTGATATGCAGCATCCTTCTTCCTGAAGTTTTCCCTGCCCCAGGCATACCTGCTCATCCTGCAGATTTTCGTCAAAGTTATCAGTATCTTCCAGGCCAGGGTATTGGTTTGATAATATTTTGCATTGCTCTTCCGTTTTTAAGGTATAACTGTTTCCTATCTGGCAGCATCCAAGCTCGCACTGCGGAACGTCACACTTGGGATCTTGGATCGGAGTTCCTCCGTTGCTCAGGCATAATGACAAGGGCACGCTTTTGCTGCATATTCCCTGGTCTTGCTGGTAGCAGCACACATTCCCGCAGAACTGCGTCTGGCTGCACTGCGAGCTTGCCTGGTTAAAATTCTGGTCGCAGTTGCTTGCTTCAGTGTACTGGCAGAATTCCCCGGATGTTGTCTTCTCGCAGCATGCTTTCTGCTCTGCAGCAGAAACTTCTGTAAAATCAGCTACTGAAAATATTGCCAAGATAAGAACAAACATCTGAAAGAAGCTTTTGCTTTTTAGTCCCATATTATCCCTCTTTTGTTTATAAAGACCAAGAAATACTAAAAATATAAAGGTTGCTATCTAAACAAATGAATAACTTCCCTCTTGAAGGCAAAGAAGTAAATCCCAAAACCGCCTATCAAAGTTCCGATAGGAAAACTAAAAAGCAGCAAAATATTGACAACAATCGCAAGTATTCTTCCGTTTTCCTTCCTGTCAGATATTAGCTTACCTGCGATTATCATTAAAATAGCTCCAATAATCATAAATATTCCAATTCCGAAAAATGCCATTGAGAACGGGGGCATGAAATTTCCTGTGAAGCCTATCCTATTCATCATATCCCCAAAAGCCCCCATGAACAAAAGACCAAGTATCCAAAGTGCCCCAAGAACATAATATATTATAGAATAGACCTTAACTACAGTGTTTGCGTCTTGCTTGTCCATCCTAATCAGTCTGCACCCTCGGCGCAAGAATTGTCTCAAGCGACAGCTTGTCTTTAACTGTGTAGCTTATCTTCAAGGGATATTCATTTCCAAACTGGATAGTGACCTTCTTGGAAAGCTTCCCGCCTTTCACAATTTTCTTTAAGTATTCAAGGGAATATTTGCTTTTAACAGCGTCTGTAGAATTGCAGTTTACGGTTGTTTCCTTGTCGCTGTCAATCTCTGCTCTTGCATCATTTAGGTTTGACTCTGCCTCCATAATAAACTTGTTTTTGTCTATGCAGAATGCAACGCTCTCGCCGACAACATCCATGTCGCTAATGGCTTCTTCAAAAATTGCTGTTGGTGTTTCCACCTTGGCACTGAACTTCAGGTCTGGTATTTTTTGCTGTTTTTCCTCTATATCTATCAAAGCAAGGTTGAATGTCCTTGTGCTTTCTCCTTTTATCTGGATCTTAAGCCTGTTTTTGTCCTTGTCAAGCTCCATCTTCAGCACATCAGAAGGCTTGGCTCTCCTCAACACCGCTTTAAGGCTGTCCAGGCTCAGCGCGATAGTAACAGGCTTCTCAATTGTATAATCTGTGAAAGCAGAATTTAGAAGCTTGAAAACAAGCATTGCAGCATTTGCCGGGTCTATTGCAGCTATCTCAATCTTTTCCTTGTCAATCTTCAATTGAACTTCATTAACGAGCTCAGAAATAACGCTTATAGGCTCAACCAAAAGCCTTGGTTCGCTTAATGTAAGCTTCATATCTTTGTCCCCCATCCTTTTTTATTGCAAACTACCTTTATAATAATTTCTCTTTTTTACCTTCTATTTCTGCCTTGAAAGCGCTTCCTTGAGCCTCTTGTGAAGCTGCTTGTCAATCTTGCTTAAGTCCTGTATTATCTCTCCCTGCAGCTCAAACCCGTCAGGCAAAGGCATCAGGGTCCCGAAGATTCTTACATATTCATATTCAGGAACGTTTGCATAAATGCACCTTATCTGCCCAGTTCCGTCATCAAGAAAGAAATCATTCTCAGTCTTGTTTATTATTGTACCTGACAGGGCAACCTTAAAGTCTTCGTTCTTCAAATCTCTGATAAACTTTTCAGCATAGGGCTTTCTTGTTATTGGCATAAAAAAAGAAAAGAAAGAAGATTTAAATCTTTATCGTTATTTTGGTCTCTTGTCTTGGTCGTACTCGCTGCCCTTTGATTGAGGCACATTTGGGAATTTCTTTCTTATTAATGCCCTTATCTGCAGGTATGCGCGTCCTTCTGGTGTTACATGTATCCTTATTCCATCAACATCTTCCTCTGTTAATGGTGTAGGAGCTTTGTTTCCATTGGTTCTCTGCCAAACACCCCACGGTTTAACCATGCCCTTGATATCTCTGTTTAGTGGTCTTGCATAGAATCTAGTTGAGTCTCCTGCATTGCCCATTAGGCTTCTAGTTTCACTGTATGCCTGTTCCTCAACTCCGCCCTCTTCAATACCTTTTCCCTCTTGGCGTTCTCTCCAGTTTATTTGTACTTTTGCAGCAGCCTCTTTTGCCTTTCTCATTTCCTCTTGGATGTTGTGTATACTTTCGTCAAGACTTTCTCCCATAGATTCAAATACACCATCTCCAGCGTATAATACTTCTTCTCTTACATTATTTCCTACTTGATAGAATAATCTTTTATCTTCTCTTCCATCCTTATTTTCATCCCCAGTATCCTTTAAGTATAAAATAGTAACCTTTGGTTGGCTTTCTCCCTTGAATCCAGGCACTTTAGAAGTAATATCACTTGTGCCAGTTTCAGTTTTTGTGCTAGTTTCAGTTTTTCCGCAGCCGGCAACTAAGCCTGCTAGCCCGAGTGCGATTCCCAATCTTTTTCTTGTTTTGTTTATCATTTTTCAAAACCCCCTAATTGTATACCAGAATATACATAATAACCCATATATAAATCTTTCGGTTGTTATTACTCTAAAGTTAATACTGTCTCCAGGTATGCCCGCACTTAACGCACTTGAAGAACCTGGTTTCAGCCTCGTCAGCAGCCCTTGTCTGGACACCCCAGTAATAAGCTTCCTTGTTCTCGCACTTTGGGCATGCCTCTTTTGTTTTGGGCAGAACCTCAGCCTTTTTGTCAATGATCTCAATTTCCTCTTTCTTGCTGAAGCTTGTCTTCTCCCTGAGAATTAAATCCTCTTTCTTTGTTGACGTATACCTGCAGTTCCCGCACGCCATAATTATCTTTCTTTCATCCTTCCTAGGCAGCAGTATTGAGCCGCATTTCGGGCAGAACATCAAAAAAACACCCCCATTAGCGATGTAAACATTATTTTAATGTAGCCAAGAATCGGAATCCTAAAAACAGCTGTTCCTGTCCTTTCTATTTGGTCTTCAGACACTTTCAACTGGTCCTCAACAGGGTTGTTGTCTCCCTTAGTTATAAAGTAAAACCCTTCCTTTTTCTCTATTCTTATCACCCTGTGTATTATCGGATTTCTATTGAATGTATTTTCGTAGACCACAACATCGCCTGTTTTAATATCTTTCGCTTCTTTTCCCTTGAGCACCATTATGTCACCCTTGTTAAATCCGTTCCTGAACCTGAAATCAGCAAAGTCCTCTTTTGTTATGTTGTATTTCGCATAGAAGAAGGAATTGTCAAACCACCACTCATCAAAATTCTCTTTGTGCTCCATTGAGCTTGACACAACAGCAACCAGCGGATAGCTAGTTCCAAGCATGAGCCCGATTCCAGGATAAATAATAAACTTGACAATTATAAAGGCAAGAACAAGATTGACAATCCAGCTCAGCAGGGAATCGTCATTCCAAATGAAGTCCCATGCCTTCTTCCAGAAGCCCATTAAAGCGTTTATACAAAGTCTGTTTAAAAAGTTAACTAATCACTTCACTTCACTTTACTTTTGAGAACAGTGACTTAAGCTCCTTGGTTTTTTTCCTCAGGCTTTCAGCAGCATTCTCAAGCGCCTTCGCAGGATTTTTTGCCTTCACTATAAGAACAGGGCTTGTAGTCAGGGAATGCTCGATTGCATACCCAGCAGCATCAACATCATGATCCCAAAGTTCTTTCCTCAGGGCGTTGCAGAATGTGTGGTCCTCGCCAGCTATTTCTATTAAAACCCCTTTCTCGTCATTCCTCTTGAGTTTAAGCTCCATCTTAATTCAACTTTTTAATTATTGTTTTTAAACCTTTCTTTTTCTGAAAATGTGGTGCCAGCCAAACCCGACTAAGCTTCCTGCCGCGTTTATCACTAGGTCCTTCATTGTGTCCCAGTAATCCTCGCTGAACCATGGTATTGGCGATGGCCCTGCCTCAACCCCGAAAAGCCCTCTTCCGCTTGGTGACTTGATAGCGCCGAAAAATTCGCTGATCTCCCCAGCAGTTGCTATTCCAATAGATGCAGCTACAACAATGAAGACCTTCCATGGATAGCCGATCCTGGAGTCCTGCAGCCCCTTGAACAGTGCAATTGTTATTGCAAACGGCGCGAAAAAGTGTGTTATGGTGTCCCACGGAAATACCCAAAACCTGTAGACCTCATAGTTGAAGAATCCGAATCTCCCCATGTCGTGCATTGCCATTACTATTCCAAGAAAAGCAAATGTAAAATTGTCAAGATTCATCTTTTCAAAATAAAAGTAAAACAAGGTTATGAAAATAATAAACAAGATGCTGTCAAGAATGTAGTATTTGTCGCCGCTTTTTAAGGCAAACACTATTACAAAAAGAAAAAAAGAAATAAATATTGCATAACTGTAGTTTGTCAGCCTGTTTTTCATCTTTTTCTCTGCTTGACATTTATCAGGTCGCCTATTGTCAGGTTCTCATCCCTCATATTGACTTTTCTTTCTGCATTTTCAATGTAGGTTTCGACAAGCCTTATCTTAAGGGCACTCTCAAGCTTCTTTGCAACAGCCATGTTGGGTTTTATGCGCCCGCTCTCAATCTTGTGAATCAGGCTCTCCTTCTCGTTTATTTTCCTTGCAAGATCTTCCTGCTTTATGCCCAGCTTTTCGCGGGTATTTTTAATTCTCGATGAATAATCTTTAGTTATTACTTCAACTTCTTCAGGTTCTTCAATTATTTTCTTTGCTTTCTCTTTTGTCAGATGCCTTGCTGGAGAGACTTTCACAACATTCCCGAACCTGCTGCACTCTTTGCATACATTAAGCATGGTTCCCTCAACTACAGCAGAAACAAGCTGGGCTTCAGTCCCGCACAAGTCGCAGTTAGCCATTGCAGACCCCCAGTTTTTCTTTCAAGCCAGAGCATATCTCATTTACTAAAATATCCTGCTCAGTAAACCCTTCAAACTTCTGGTTTTCAACTATTGTTGTCGGTGTCTTTTTCACATTGAATGATTCTGTTATTATTGGCACCATGGGCTCATCATTGAAGTTGGCGTCAAGCGCAAAGATAAGAACTTTATTTTTAAATACGTCTTTTAAGTTGGTCAGTATTGCCCCCTGCGTCCTGCAGTCAGCGCATATCTCTTCATCAGAATAAAAGTAGAGTATTGTTATGACATCCTGCTCGCACGTTTTCTTTGTCTCTCTCGCCAAAAACCAGTATCTCAGCTGCTCCAGAGTATATTCCCTTTTCAATAATCTGTAGTCATCCTTGTTATCTGTGTCCTCTATGAAAGACTCAATTCTCGCCCTTGTTTTTTCCAGGGTGTCTATATTATTTTCCAGAGTCTTTGTTATTGCAGGGCAGTTCTCGTCTTCAAGAAGGCTCCTGACATATAGTGACTGGAGCTGCAGACTGTCAATCTCTAGTCTTTGTTCCTTTCCAGTATTCTGCAGATAATTTATCCTTGCGCTGCTTGTGCTGTATCCTATGAGCATGCCTATGATAAACACAAGGCACGTGATAACAAAAGCTGTCAAGTGCCTTTTCTTGTTGATTTCAACTCTTACCATTTTTGCTTTTTTCTTGTGAGAAGGTCCTTTACTACGCCGCACCAGACTGCAAATATCATAAGGGGGTAAAATGCAAGAAAAAGAACCGGAGCCCTGTATCCCTTTTCGCTGAGCTTCAGGTTTGAAATCCTGAAGGCGAGCACAACAAAAATAATCCCCAGAATTATTATTAGATAAATGAAAAATATCCTGTCAAAGTTTATGTCTATGAGCATAAGATTTTCAAAGAATTTTCTTACTGACATCTCAATCGGAAATCCGGTGTAATACCAGTCATATATCCTCCTGAACAGGGGCTTGAAAACCTGGCCGTAATAAATAATTGTGAACACAACCAGCGACAAGAGCGCAGTAATTATCATCATCGGCATCTGCATTAATCCAAACTCGCCGTACCTGCTGTTCAGCAGCATGTCTTTGTGTTTCATAACATTAAGCAACCCGCCCTTGTACCACCTGTTTCTCTGTGCATAAAATTCCCTCCAGTTTTCTGGTATCACTGTTCTTGCAACAGCATCATAAGTCTGGATAATCTTCAGGTTCTTCCTTTGCAGTTTCAAAGCCATGTCCATGTCCTCAACCAGGTTAGAGCTGTCAAAGCCGCCAACCATGTCGATGTATTTTCTTTTATAGAGAGAGAAAGGCCCAGGAGTTACATGTATGCAGTCAACATGTCCCATGAGTTTCTTGTAAAGGTAAGTCACAACATACTCAACCCACTGAATCTTTTTCACAAAGCCATTCCCGCCAGTTGCAATCATTCTCGGCAGCACAGCTCCTACATCCTTGCTTTCAAAGTAAGGAAGCATTTTAATCAGGGCATCTTTCTCTATGAAGGAATCTGCGTCCAGGCATGCAACAAATTCCCCCCTCGCTGCTTTCAGCCCGGCATTTACAGCAGCCCCCTTCCTGTCTCCGGGATTTCTTCCTATGTGAAGAACCTTAACTCCATCCCTCCTAAAAGAGTCCATAATATTTCCGGTCTTGTCAGCGCTTCCATGATTTACTGCTATTATCTCAATTTTATTTTTCGGATAATCAAGATTCACTGCGCTCTTTATTGTCTCAGCAATGCTGCCTTCCTCATTGTAAGCTGGTATTATAACAGAAACAAATGGAAACTCAGTTGCTTGCTTCTTCAGTACATCCTTTGCTCCCTTGTCAAGAAACACGAGCAGCCAGAATACTAAGAAATACAGCCCTATGAAGTATGCTATCCAGACAATTAATGTTGTAAGCTCCATAATCTCCTCTTTTTAGCCTGATTTTTGGGTATTCAAATCTTGTGATTCTTCAATCCTTGCCTGCTCTGGTGGCTGATCTGCAGGCTTCTCTGCTGCTTCCTGCTGCACCTGCACCTTGGCCTCATTTTTAAGCTGCTCAAATTTATTCTTAACATCCTGCGCAGCAGTGTCAAAATAATCATAAAAGTGGGGGGTTAATTTAAGCAGATTGGTCCTCCCGTGTTTTTCTGCTGTTACTAGCTTCTGCTCCTTAAGCAGCGTTATATGGTCATAAGCCTTGTTGCCCCTGACCTTTATTACCTCAGACTGCAAAGTGGGATTCTTGAAAGCTATAACTGCCAGCGTCTTTATTGCAGGCCCTTCGAGCTCTGCAGCGCCTATAAGTTTGTTTGCTATCTGGCCAAACTCCTTTCTGATGTTCAGCTTATATTTGTCATCAACATGCTGGATGCTTAGAGATGACTCTCTTGCGCTGTAGTCTATCTTAAGACTTTCAAGGACTTCCTTGACATAATTGTAGTCTGCTGCTCCAATGGCGTCTCCTATCTCCTGCAGAGTCATGAGCTTTCCTGTTGTGAACAAAACTGCCTCCACCCTTTTCTTGTCTTCCTGATTAATATCCATGGTATTAAAAGCAAAACTCAGATTTAAAAGATTTATGCATCATACTCAGATAACTATTTATATTATGGTAAGCAGGTAGTTGCTATGAAAAAGGCTATTATCCTGGTTATATGCCTGCTTCTCATTTATGGGTGCTCAAAGCAGAAGGCAGAGCCAGAAAAGCCTGCTGAGGAACTAAATGAGCTTAGCATTTACGGTGCACTGACTGATTATGAGCATGAAAATGGCACAACAAAAGTTTATATGAACCAGGAGTTGTACAACTGCAGGGAAAATGTCTCGTCTGTTGTAATCTTCGGGAAAATTCCTGAAGCTGATCTTGCATCCTTAAATAAGGGGGAAAAATACATGATTGTCTTCAAGAAAATCAATGAAGAGTATGAATGGCAGGGCGGAGTAAACGCTTTAGGCCCTGAATACTGCAGGGGTAAGTGATTATTGCACTGGATATCTTAAAATAGCAGCTACCTTTCCTAGGTCTCTCAGCTGCTGTCCTTCTCTTGTCTGCGTGCTTATTATCATGACTTTAGAGCCGTGCCTTTCAGCCTCGTCTGTCAGGCCCTCAATCTCGAACTCATCAAGGTCCTCGCTTAAAAGCAGAGTGTCAACTGCACCAAGATTTATTGCTTTTATTACCTCTTCTTTTCCGTATGCTGCCCTGCTTGGATCTTTTGCAAGCGTGGTGAGAAATTTTTCCACTGCGTTTTTCTCCTCAGTTATCAGCTCTTTTGCAAGCAGGTCCCTTGCCTTGTCAACCATGTAATGCAATCCAGATTCATCTGTATAAGTCAGGTCAAGAACGCCAATAACTTTTTTCTTCAGCTCGTTGTTCAGCTGGTCCATAAAGGCCTCTTTTGTAGGCCCAGGGCCGCCAACCAGAATTCCTTTAAGTTCTGTCTTCATTGGCAGGAATATATTATTGCATATTGATGAAACCCTTTTGTAAAATTCCAGAGCCATCCCTTCTATCAGTCTTTCAAATCTCTGGCTTGATTGCCCCCCGGCCTTAAACTTTCCCGGAACACCGGATGACATTGAATGAAGAACTTGTATCTGGGTTCCCCTAAGCAGCCCGATTGTTGCCTCTCTCCTGTCCATCACAATCAATCCGTAAACCTCCTTCTCATTAAGCATCGCTTCCAAGATGTCAAGCTTGAAAGTCTGGTCGCACCGATAAATTCTCTGGTTTATCTGCACGGGCGGTTCAATGCTAAAAACCTGGATGTCGACCTTGTTTTCCTTGTCAGAGACATTTCCAGCAAAAACAGCCAGTCCATTTGGCGGGGTTTTCTTGAATAATCTCAGGTGGTTTATTGCCCTGCTCAGGCTGTCAATAACATTGTTTCTTGTTTTTGCATCTTTTATGTTGGTGGCAGTTCCCTGCTCCTGCTCCAGGTGCTGGATAATCTTTATTATGTCATATCCAACAGGAACATAAACAGAAACCAGTTCAGTGTGCCTTCCCCTGATTAGCTTAAGCGGCCTTATAAATTTCTTCAGTTTAATTTTGTTTCTTAAGTCCATCTTATTCCCTTATCTCCAGCCTGTTTCCGAAGTTAATCTCAGAGGCAACGCAAACTGCCTTCAGATCATTGAGAACGTCCTTCAGTACTTTTTCCTTTTCTTTTGGTATTGTCAGTTTCACTGGCGTTTTTAAGCTTAAATTTTTTCCTGCCTTGAACTTTCTTACCTCTCCAAGCACCTCAACAAAATAATCTCCAATCTTTTCTTCATTATCATAACTTATTTTCTCAATTTCAGGCCAGCTTGAAACATGAATTGATCTGCATTTCTCTTTGCCAGCAAAATAATTTTGATAGATTTCTTCTGTTATGAACGGCATTATGGGGGCAAACATTTTCAGAACTGCATTCAGTGCCCTGCTTAATGTGTGCTGCGCAGATGTCTTTGCATTTTTCCCCCTCTTGTTATTGTACAGCCTGTCTTTAACAATCTCAAGGTAATTGTCGCAGAATGTTCTCCAGAAGAAGTACTCTGTTTCTGCCTTGGCTTTTGAATATTCATATTCATCAAAGCTTTCAGTGGCATTCTTGACTGCCTTGTTTAATTTTGAAAGCAGCCACTTGTCCATTATCTCGAGCTCAGCATTCTCATTCTTGTAATCCTGCAGATGCATAAGAGCAAACTTAGATGCATTCCAGAGCTTGATTAT
>CAYIQA010000012.1:0-11011 GCA_964365475.1 Candidatus Woesearchaeota archaeon
TGGGCGCGGTGCCTGCCACAGCCCAGGTGAACACGCCTATTGTGCCGTAGGATGAAACCTCGTGCTGATCCCCTGCGCCGGTGCCGCCAGTGGAGTACAGGAAATGCCCTGAGACGGAGTTAGCCTCCACGACGGGCGTCCGTTCATTCGTAGCGTCCGTGAGCGTGGTGGTAGTACCCGCCGTAGCCGTGCCAGCGTTGCGCCACCATCCGCCGAGGCGAGCGACTTCCGCTACGACTGCGGCGAGGGTTCTATCGGCTACACCGACTGCCATTATTCCTCCAGCGTCTTTCTAGCAATCTCAAGCAGGCTCAATGCGCTGTCCCTTCCAAGCACAAATATATACTCTTTCATGGGAAAATTCTTAGAAGTTCAGTTTATAATTATTGCGGGCAAGCAGCCTTCTTTGTCTGAATGCTTGCTTCCAGTGTAGGGATAAGACCCTTCCTTATCATTCTGATTCTCACAGACATCTCATCTATTTTCTGGGCATCGCTCTGGTCTTTCCTTCTTATCTCCTTGGCCAGCTCTCCTTCGAGCTCCTCTTTCTCCTCTCTTAAAGAATTCAATTCTTTTTCTAATGTGGCTATTACTGTCTTGCAGTCAGTGCTTTCAAGCTCATTCAAAGTTGGCTCACTACCGCCACTGTCACCACTCCCAGAATCATCAACAGTGCTTCCTGTCGGGCCTGTGTTAACACTTGAGCAAGCAGCCAGAAATATTAATGCAAGCAAGAGGATTACTTTTTTCATTTTATCTCCTTGTAAGTTAACACATTCCCCTATATAAATTTTGTTATAATTTTGCAAAAATTATTCCCTTCATTTCCCTTTCAAGATAATCCCTGGATTTCTTGGCAATATCCCCGTTGCTCAGGAAGAATAGCGGCATTCTCTTCGAATGCGCTTTGTTGTAGGCAACTGTAATGTCAGCCTCTGTTATCTTGTTCTTGTTCTTTGCAACCAAATAATAAACAATTTTTCCAACATCGCTGTTGAACCTCACGACAAATTCAGCCTGCTTGTTCTTTTTTATGCTTTCCCTGCTCAAGACTTCTATCCCTTTTTTAGAGATAAATTCCTCAACAGACTTTAAGAAGTTATCAACAACAAAAGTTCTTCTCTGCCTGGCCTTTTTCTCCTCTTTTGGAAGCTCTTTTTGCAATTCCTGCTTATGAACAGGCATCTCAAGATAATTCTCCTTGATAAAAGACTCAGCCTCCTGATTGTCTGTTAAATGCCACTTCCAAAATATCTCAACAATACCCCCTACACCAACTTCAAGAGGCACTGCAAAATCCTTCAGGCTTCTCAGGGCAACCCTTATTGAAGGCTCCTGCTCCCTGTCTCTCAGCACTTTCTTGGTCTTAAGCAGGCTGAATGCTTCTTTCTCCTTCATAGGCATGTAATTGAAAAGAACCTCAAGCTTCTGCTCCTGGCCCCTTACATAATAAACTGGGCTTCCGCCTATTTTTGCATGGCTTACAAGCACCTGCTTGCCGTCAACCAGGTCGCTTAATATGGCCCCGGCAAAGAAACTATCCCTTCCAATCTCTTTTGATACCTGAACCGGCAGCGCTGGCCCAGCTTTTCTTACAAACTCCAAGGCCTTGAACCTCAATTCCTTAGCCCTGCTTTCAGTGCTTTCATCACCCATACAAATTGATTTGCATCCCAGATTTTTAAGCCTTTCTTATGAACGAGAAAATAACAAACCTTTTATAATAGTTGTAATTTAGAAAATTGGAAAATAATGAGCAGTAACGACCAGAGAAGAAAGCCTCGGGAAAGAAAGATCGGCAGACCAAGACTAAGACTAATTGAAAGAGTTTCTACACAAACAGAAGGCATTTCAGATGCAAAACCTCGTCTGCAGCCTTCAGATGCGACTGTTGAAAACATAACAGAGACAGGTATTCTTTCACTAGACCTTCCTAGCAGAAGTATGTGGGACAAAGGTGGATACGAAGAAGCCCTCAGAATGAAACTTTCTAGAATGTACGGCAGCGAATTAAGGAGTTTTGAGATAATAGAAACAAGCCAAGATCCATCCCCGAGCGCTTACAAAGGCGGGATAAAGATAAGCGTATGCTACAGAGTCAGCTTAGGAGATTAGGCAAGACTCTTAACAACATTTATAAATTTTCTTCACCCCTTGTTTTCCATGCTTAAGGAAAAGGTTGATGAATATTACCTGAAAAAACGAAAAGCCAGGGAAAGGAAAAGTTTCTACGTGACTGATGTTGCAGAATGCCCGAGAGTTGTTTATTTCTCATTCAAGAACTTCCCGAAAAAGGAGCACGAGCCGAGAATCCTGCGGGTTATGCACAACGGTGACTTCGTTCATCAGAGAATGGGCAATGTCCTGACAGAGATGAAGGTGCTTGAACCTGCCAATACAGAAATACCGATACCAGAAAATGATCTTTTCAGGGGCAGGGCAGATGCAATAATTGAAATTGAAGGCGAGAAATACGTTGTTGACTTCAAGAGCGCAAACACCTACACATTCAGAAGCCTGCAGGCTCCGAAGCCTGAGCACATCAAGCAGGTCCAGCTCTATATGCATTACCTGGGAATAAAGAAAGGCCTTCTTTTTTATGAATGCAAGAACACGCAGGACATTAAGGAGTTTCCAGTTGATTATGATGTTAATATTGTTAATGAAATCATCCAGGAATTTTATTTGCTGAAATCAAAAATAGAAAATAATATTGTGCCGGACATTCCAGCATGGATAGAGCAGTGGAAATGCGAAAGATGCCCCTTCTTAGAGAGCTGCAAGAAAATAGGAAACCCCTATTTTAAAAATACAGAAGACTAAGGCCTTGTCCACTTTAATTCCAAATATGTCACATCATCCTCCACATCAACAACAGCAAGCAATAATCTCTTCCTTGTGGAATGTGCAACCCTGTTTTTGGCAGATAATTCATACCATGTAAATCCAGATCCTTCATGCACAGGATAAAGTATCCATTTGGCATGGTCATCTCCCGGCTTTACCCCCCTTTCATAAACCCTGAAGTCAGCCCCAAACTTCAATGCAGTCTTCACAATATAGCCGCGGGACCTCATGTCCCTGAAAACGATATATCTTATCCAGAAGTTTTGCTCAACCTTTCTCGCCTTCCTGACAAAATTGTCAAAATTAACCGCTTTATTCTTATCTTTAACAGTCATCTTCTCCTTCTCGACAAGATAGAGGGCCTCAACCAGGGAATAGATTATCTTATCCCCCTTAACCTCCCCAAATCTGCTCTGTTCATATACTGACTGTGCAGATCCAGAATTCTGAGCAAACACTTTCTCATCTAGCCAAGTCGCTTCTATCTTCTCTTCCTTGGCTTCATCGCCTCCAGCTGCATCCACAAACTGAACTGGCGAAGCCATTTTCTTAGTTCTTGCCATCTTCAAATATCCTAATATATGCTAAATATGCCAATAATCCAAAAAGAAAAACTATTTAAAAAGTTTTTCATATGCTAAACCCATGGAAGTGAAAGTAACCTTTCTCGGCACATCATGCATGATGCCCACACCGGCAAGGAACCACCCGGCAGTTCTTCTTACTTACAAGTCTGATAATATCCTGCTTGACTGCGGCGAAAACACCCAGCGCCAGCTGAAGATAGCAAAGATCTCGCCTGCTTCAATAACAAAAATACTCATCACACACTGGCACGGCGATCACATACTGGGCCTTCCTGGCCTTGTCCAAAGCCTGATAGGCCACCAATACAGCGGCGTTCTGGAAGTTTACGGACCGCACGGCACAAGAAAAAACTTTGAAAAGATGCTGGACTTCTTTGTCCTGAGGGGAAACCAGATAAAAATCAAAGTGCAGGAAGTAAAGGAAGGCGTATTCTTTAAAGGCAGGGACTTTCAACTTGAGACCATTCCACTAAAGCACACAATCCCGTGCCTGGCATATGCATTCCAGGAAACAGACAAAAGAAAAATAAACCTCCCGTTAACAAAAAAACTGGGGATTCCGCAGGGGCCTCTCCTTGGCCAGCTCCAGAAGGGCGAAGACATAAAATTCAAGGGAAGAACAATCAAGGCAGACAAAGCCACAACAATAGTAAAAGGAAAAAAAGTTACCTACATTACAGACACATCTCTTACTGAAAACTGCTATAAGATAGCAAAGAATTCAGACCTGCTGATTTCTGAGTCAACATATTTGAAAATGGACGAGGAAAGGGCAGTGGAGCGCGATCACCTGACAGCAGGGCAGGCTGCATTAATAGCAAAAAAGGCAAACTGCAGGCACCTTGCCCTGACGCACTACTCCCAGCGCTACAAAGATAGTTCTCTATTTGAAAAAGAAGCAAGAAAGATATTCAAAAACACAAAGGCAATGAATGACTTTGATGTGATAAGGCTTTAATTCATCCCTAGGGCGTTCTCCTAAACATTTTAAAACTTGATTTCCGTCAGTTTTGGGATGGAATGGTACACCTTAGTGCTGATATCTGCATTGCTGGCTGCATTGATCTCAATCATAAGAAAGAAAGTCCTTCTTAAGGAGCATGCCTCGGAATTTATAACAACAGCCCACTTGTTCATGGCCTTTCTCCTGCTTCCTGTTCTTTCAAAGATAGACATCAACATAGACTTAATAACATTTTTATTAATACTCATAAAAGGGATTATAGCTGCAATATCCGGGATAATGCTGGCAAGGGCTGCAAGACACCTGGAGATATCCACAGTAGAGCCTTTGAGAAACCTTACTGTTGTTTTTGTCCTGCTGCTCAGCTTCATTTTCCTCGGCGAAAGCGTGGGCATTCAGCACGGCATTGGCCTGGTTCTTACAATCGCAGGTTCATACTTCCTGGATGTAAAAAAAGACTCAATAAAATATTCCAAGCCGCATAGAAAATATATTATGTACATGATAATCCAGGTCTTTCTCGTAGCTATATTGGTATTAATGGACAGGATTATACTCCAAAGAACAACAGTCTATACCCTTCTTATACTTCCAGTCTACATCACGACAATAATCCTCCTTATTTATCAGTCGCTTAAGTACAAGGGCCTTGAGGATGTCTGGCATTCTGTAAGAACTGGCGGCGTTTGGATAGTGTTCGCAGTTATATTCGCAATAGCATCAGACTTGACCTACCTGATGGCTGTCTCGATTCCAACAGCAATGATAGCCTTGATAATGGCATTAAGAAGAACCTCGACATTGATATCAACAATTGTCGGCGGCGAGATTTTCCACGACCACAATCTCATCCAGAAGATAGCTGCATCTGTTGTTATTCTGGCCGGCGTTTACCTGATTATACTCTAGATTTTTTTGTTTCCACCAGGGATTCATATGTCTTGGAATAAAGATCCATGTTATATTTTGCCTCAATCATAAACTGCAATAAATCTTCTTCGCTTATTTTCCAAGAGTCATCGCCAAGATCATGTTCAAACGGGCTCTTTCCATACATCACCCTATAGACATGCAGGGCAGCATCAACTCTTGCAATAGGATCATCGCAACCAGACAGCCATTGCCTGAGTTGATTATCATCCATCAAAGCGCTGTCTAAGATACCGTAAAGGTCGCTTCTGCACAGACACCTGACTATCTTTGTTCTAGCCATCACTTTTTCAGCTTTTTCTTCATTACATCTTTCAGCTTTAACTTCTTGAGAAGCTCTTTATACCTGTTCCTTATAGTAACCTCAGTGACGCCAGCAACATCTGCAACTTCCCTCTGCGTTCTTTTCTCGTTGTTAATCAGTGCTGCAACATACAATGAAGCAGCTGCAATTCCTGTTGGCCCTCTTCCAGATGTAAGCTCAGAGTCCTCTGCCATCTCAAGAATTTCAACAGCCTTGCTCTGAGTCTCAGGAACAAGCTTCAATGCACTTGCAAATCTTGGTATATAATCAATTGGATTGCTTGGCAAAATCCTGATTCCAAGCTCTCGAGTTACAAACCTGTAAGTCCTTCCAATCTCTTTTTTGTCAATGCCAGAGGCCTCGCTCAGCTCATCCAAAGTCCTGGGCACTTCATGCCTTCTGCATGACGCATACAAGGCGCCTGCAACAACGCTCTCCATGCTCCTTCCCCTTACTAATCCCCTCTGAACAGCCAAAGTATAGATTCTGGCAGCCTCCTCCTCAACGCTCTGCGGCAGTTTCAGGTAGCTTGCAACCCTTTTCAGCTCTGCCAAGGCCAGCTTCAAGTTTCTCTCAATAGCAGTCGAAATTCTGTACTGCCATTTCCTGAGCCTGAAAAACTTGTTCTTTCCCTTGCCCTTAAGCTGGAAAATATCCCCTTTCTGCCCTACATCAGTCCCCAAGCCCCTGTCATATTTCAGGTAGCTCATAGGAGCCCCAGTCCTTCTTCTAGAACCCTGATCAGAATCAAATTCCCTCCATTCCTGCCCAAAATCAACCATCCTTTCTTCAAGAACAAGACCGCAGCTTTTGCATATCATCTCTCCCCTTTCCTTATGGAAAATAAGCTGCTTTCCGCCGCACTCAGGGCACTTCTTTACAGGAGAGGTCATTTTGTGTCACAACATATAGCTTGAAAAACAACAATTTTTATAAGTAACCTCTTTAGTTTATTTATAAAGCTTTCGGTTTTCCAGCTTTGACCATAAACAAAAGTCTTAAATATTGATTATGTGTATAAATGTGTATGAAAAAAAGAATTGATATCACAATAAATACCGAGCTTCTGGAGAAGTTTAAAGAATACTGCAAACATCACAATATCAAAATGAGCAATGTTATAGAAAACCTGATAGCTGAAAGACTGCATTTGCATTTCCAGGGCCTTCATCCAGAGCATAAAAAGCACATTCATGAATATACAGGATGACTAATAAACAACTAACTTTTTATATTTGTAGAAGATGTTGTAATAAAATGAAGTTAATCTTTTAAAACCAAGATATTGCCCCTGCCCTTTTTTATCTTCTCTATTTTGCCTTTGGCCTCCAGTTCTGATACTAATAAACTTATTTTAGCTTCTGACAGTGGGAAATGTTTTCTAAGATCCTTCTGGTTAATCCTTCCGCCCTCTTTCTTCATAATCTCAATAACTTTTTCAGAATCGCTCCTCCCAGCAATCACATTTTCCATGTCTCTTTTTTTGTAAAGCCTCATTAAAAGAAATAAAGCAACGCCCAAAATAATCACGCCAAGCCCAAGCCAGGGATTCTTCCCATTTTCAGCCTCCAAGTCTTCAAGAGGCTCAGGGACAGCAATATCGTCTACAGAAATGTCCTCAAGCTCCTCTTCTGGAAACAGGATAATATCAAGATTATAAGTTCCTTCAGACCAGACAGTTATGTATTCTGAAGCAAGGGACTTATCGCCGTTTACATTCAGAACCTTGATGGTATAATCCCCACTTGGAACATCAAATGAATATCTGCCGTCAGACACCACAAATCTCTGTGAAGGAGCAGAATCAATAGTTACTACAATATTTTTTACCTTATCCAATGAAATATCATAAACAATGCCCTGAATGGTCGCTGCCGAAGCTAGCTGAACCAGTAATAAGGAAAATAACAAAAGCCCCCATTTCATCTAAAATACAAAAAAATCCAAACTTAAAAACTTTCCTAAAGCGAAAGGGAGCCAAATAAAGTTTTGTAAAGCTTCAGAAGGCAAAATTGGCTTGTTTTTTAAGTTTTTTGAAAGTATGTTTATAAAGAAAGATTAATATACATAGATGTAGATTAAAAAAACTAAGGGAGGCTATGAAAATGAAAAAGGCACTATCTTTGTTGGTTATTGCCATATTTTTGGCAGGATTAATGCCACTGGCATTTGCAAAAGAAGGCAGGGATTCAGGAAGAGACGAATCTCTTGAAGTACAAGATGACACTGCTGACGATGACACAAATGATGAATCTCAGGATAGAATAGAAAAGGAAGTAAAATCCCCCAGAGATGTTGAGAAATTAAGAGATAAATCCGATGAAATAAGGGAGAAAAGAAGGGATGAACTGGAGAATACGAGAGAAAATCTGAAGAAATGCAGAAAAGACACAACTGCAAACTGTGAACTGGTAAGAAAAAATGCGAAAGCAAAAGTCTCTACAGGACTTTTGAACGCAGTTGAAAGAATGATTGCTGCACTTGAGAAATTAAAGGAAAGACTGGAAAGCTCAGATACAGAAAATAAAGAAAAGCTAACTGCAAGATTGGATGAAAGGCTTTCAAAATTAAATGAGCTGAAAGCAAAGATTGCTGAATTAGGAGAAAATGCTACACCCCAGGAAATAAGAGAAACAGCCAAAGAGATAAAGGAAGCATGGAAAGTCGGGAAGAAAGATGCTAAGAAAGCTGCCATGAAAAGGGGAGAGCATGGACTAAAGGGAGTGCTGCAGAGAATCGAGAAGCTGCAGGAGAAATTAGAGAGGATAATTGAAAGATTAAAGGAAAGGGGCCTGGATACAGCTGCCGCTGAAGCAATACTGACAGAATTCAACCAGCACATTGCCAGCGCAAAAGCCAAGGCAGAGGAAGCAAAGCCATTCCTTGAAGCAAGCCCGGAAGATGACGGATTTGATGACTCTATAAAACAGGGGCACGCCCTGCTCAAGGAAGCAAGAGATGGAATAAAGGCTGCACATGGGTTGCTTGGGGATATTATGGATGAGCTTAAGGCCACTGAAGAAGGAAAAAGTGAGCTGGAAAGCGACTCGGAGGATGAGGAAGAATGAAAACACATTTATTTTTTATTTTGCTGGCTGCATTTCTCCTAGCTGGATGCGCTGCAAAGCAGGCAGTTGAAATAGAGACTGGAAGCCCAAGCGCTGAAACAGAGAAGATAGGCCAGGAGCTGGAAAGCGACGACCTAGATACAAGCGACCTTGATACTTTAGATGAGGACCTTAGCGACTTAGACTCAACTTTGGGGGATTTCTAATCCCTTCCTTATTATTGCAAGAGCAAGGTTTATATATTAGATTATAGCCTATAAATCCCAATGGATGAGGTAAAAAAAGAGGGCGAATCCAGCAGGGACACAATACTTGTAGTTCTTGTCCTAGCTGCAGTTGTTGCAATATCAATGTTCTCAGATTCTGAAGGCAACTTCACAGGTTTTGGTTCAAAAAATGCGCCGGAATGCAAGAATAATGTCAATGATGATTATGACTCATATAAAGATTACCCTACAGATCCAGGATGTTCTTCAAAGACAGACAAAAGCGAGTTAAATGAAAATATTGCCTGCGACGACGGCAGTGACAATGACAATGATGGAAAAACAGACATGAATGATGTTGGTTGCACAAGCCCAACAGATACTGATGAATTCAACCCAGTCTGTGGAAACAACAGGAAAGAAACAGGTGAAGCCTGCGACGGAACAGACTTGGGAGGATCAACCTGCAGCTCACAAGGATATGATGGTGGCACTTTAAAGTGTAAAAGTGACTGCTCAGCATATGACACATCTGGCTGCTGGACAAACTCATGCTCTGATACTGACGGTGGAATCTACTATAAAACATCAGGAACTGTAAGCGGGAGAAATAACGGCAATTCCTATAGTTACTCAGATTCATGCTCCAACTCAACATTATCAGAATGGTACTGCGGCGGCACAAATGCATACTCTACAAGCCTAAACTGCGCATCTAACTACACTGGCTGCAGCAACGGCGCTTGCTACTAAATCTTTCTAGAACTACTAAATTAAAACGGCATTAATTATGCCTTCTTGCCCGGGCCTGTTTGTTATTCTCGCGTTGCCCTTCTCCGTCTTTATTACTGCCCCTTTAGTCATGACATTTCTTTTTATGTAGTTCCTGTTTGCAAGATTATCAACTACGCTCTCAATCTTGAGTTTAAAGTACTTTTTCTCCTTGGGATCATAAACATTTGCAACATCAGCAGAAATCAACCCGACTTTGGCATTGCCGCCTGAAACCCTGATCTCTCTCAGCCTTTTCTTTCCAATCCCAGTAAGTGTTGGCAGGCTTCCAAGCTCCCTAAGCTTTTTCTTAAAGCTTCGCCTGTATCTCCCGCCGCTTACTTTTCTTCTCGACCTTAACTGTGATAGCGCCATGATTCAAACTATTTTATATCCATTTAAAAAACTTTCTTTTTAATAATTATTTGGTAAAAAATGTCTTTACTTTTTTATTAAAGCCAAAGTAATAGACAATTAATACCGCCAAAATAAGTTCTATTAAGTAAGCGATAACAAACTCTTCCCATATTGCCATTATTGCGCCTACAGCAGCTAAAGAACCCATAACAATTGAAAAACCCCTTGCCCAGCTTTTTCCCTTCCACATATTATAGGAAACCCAAATCATGAATAAAGCCAGAAAAAGCCCGCCGATCAGCAAAGGAATTCCATATATTGTGCCGAATGTCCCGCTAAGAAATGCCCCGTATAATGCAGTAACAACATAACCTCCAGCGCTAATAGAATACAAGGCGGCAATTAGTTTCACACCTAAAGGGGCCTCTTTTTTTGCCATTATTTTATTAACAAAATAAAGTATATAAAGGTTATTATGTAAATTTCTTGCGCTATAAACATTAGAAACCAATAAAAAAATCAAAACACTTATAAACTAACCTCGGGCCTATATTCGCATTAAGGAGGGGGTTAAATGAGCGAGAGTGACAGGCCATTAGATGCATTAAACCAGTCAAGAAACAAAAGAGTTGTAGTAGAACTAAAGAACAACAAGGTTTACATTGGCAAGCTCAAGGCCTTTGATATTCACATAAACACTGTCCTGGAAGAAGCTGAAGAGCACCAAGACGGCGAGCTTAAAAGAAAAGTGGGCACTCTTTTTATAAGGGGCGACACAATAGTTCTTATCTCTCCTGAAAAATAATTGAAAGATGTCAAAAGGTACTCCATCTCACGGATTAAAGAGAAATAAAGGCGTTTTGCATATAAGGTGCAGAAGATGCGGCAGGAAAAGTTACCATAAAATCAAAAGCATATGCTCTCACTGCGGTTACGGAAGATCATCAAAATTAAGAAGATACTCCTGGAACAAAAAG
>CAYIQA010000013.1:0-10855 GCA_964365475.1 Candidatus Woesearchaeota archaeon
TTTTTACCTCTGTAGCCTTATGTTACTACTTAATAATTATATAACTGCCCCTTTATATACTTTTCGGTCTTTGTTATTCTATAGTGGTTACAACCGAAAGATTTATATACAAGTTCTAATATTGTTATTACTATAAGATAGATTATAAGGAGTTAATATTATGGCAAAGAAGACAAAGAAGAAGAAAGGCGTAAATTCAGCAGCTTTGGTAGACAAGGCACAAGAAGCCTTTATGAAATTTGCTGATCCTAGAATTAGGCTAGGAGACACAGACAGATTAAAGAGGGATTTAACACTAGTCCATCTTATTAGGGGCGGGGCTGATATTGATTTGGATGATGCAGACTCTGTTAAAGGGGCTTTAAAGGGTATAGACCTTGGTTATATACTCGCAGACCCAAGGCTTGAGAGGGTATACGACACAGCAGTTCAAACAGCGCGCGCATATGAAAGAGCAATAAGCAATAATGACATGGACGCAAGTGCTGATGCAATGAAATACCACCTTCAGTTGTATGAAACAACAAAAGCCACATTAAATTCTGGATTAGCAGAGTAAAGTTAGGACAGTCCTAACTTCTTTTTTTCTTATAAATGGGTTAATCTCTCTTTTTCTATGAAGGATTTCATCTCGCTGACAAACTCCTCTGCCTTTTCCTTGTAGTGATCATAGTCTTTTCCTGAAATCTCCCTAATGCCCCTGTGGACTATCTGCTTAAACAGGTTATACAGCTCCTGCATTGTCTTGGCATATTTTGGCTTTATCCTGCCAGATGCAACAAGGGTTTTTTCAAGCATTTCAGCAACATGCTCCGGGCTCGGGGGAGTTTCTCCAGCCACCATCAGGGCTGCGTGCGCAGAGTCTACAGCAGACCAGTATAAATCAATTGTTGCTGCCAATAATTTGTCTTTTGACCTTGACAGAGAAGCTGGTGCCAATGTAAAATAGGTCCATATTGACTCGCGCGTAGGTCTTATTCTTCCCTGCTCGAGCAGCGCCTGCAGGGGATCAAAGAAGCCTGTGTCTATTATTGCAAGGCCGTACCTCAGGACATTAATTGCAACAGGGTCTCCTGCCCTCACATACTCCCACCAGCCTGTCATTTTCATTGACTGGACATGAAGCCTGTCTGGGGCAACATCTGCTATTGCCCTGGCAACTATAATCCTGTAGGTTTCAACAATCTCCCTGCTAAAGCTGAAGCGCAGGTCATCAACTATTATCAGGACATCAAGGTCCCGGTGCTTTGCTCCGGGGTTTTTTACTGCAGAGCCGAACAATACAAGGGCCCTTATAAACTCGCCAAATTCCTTGTATAAAATCCTTGCAAATTTTCTTACGGTCTCAACATCCTCATTAATATAGCGAGAAAGATTCTTCTGCCCTCTTCTATGAATATCAAACTTCATCCTCTTTTTCCCCTTCAAAAAGTAAAAAATGTACTATTTAAAGCTTATTCTAAATGGCATGGAATTGTTTATATTATAATTTTGTGACCACTATTAAATAATTAAAAAAGAAAGTTTAATAAAGGGGGGAAGAATAATAACCAGAATGGCAAGAGAGTTGTACATAGTAAGCGGGCTGCATGCCCCTTCATGGAGAGTCAGCGAGTATTGGATGAGGAAGGCAGAGAGGCATATCAATCTTGTATATCCCCTGCTGGAAAATATTGCTATTGCCTCAGGAGCAACACATTATTTTTCTGATTCATTGAACCAGAGGGGCGCGGATATAATCAACAAGAGGCTGGACACTATCTTAAGCTTAAAGGGCGAGGAAGCTGATCCGAAGGCAGGGAAGGACCCGGTTGAGGAGCTGCCCGAGTTTGACAGGCTGATTATTGCCGAGCTGGTTTTGGAGGTAGCTACTCTGGCGAGCGTAAGAATGAAAGGCGTTCCTATAAAAGCCTTCTATACTGAAGATGTGGGCGATGATGACCTTGATAAGATTGTAAGAGAGGGCGCAGCTACAGACTGCGGACTTGAATATATTTCAAGGATGCTGAAAGCCAGCGGCCTAAGATTTGAAAAAGAAAGGGAAGCTGGCCTGCTTCACATGGTCGGGGATGCAAGAGACCAGATAATCTTTGACAATGTAAACAGGCAGGGTGGGAACAAGAATGTCCTGCGCATGGGCAGCAACCATAAACTATAGCTCTTTGATTACGGGGACCATGATTTTGATGTCTACAGGCTTGACCTGGCTGACAGGGGCGAAACAAAAACAATTGTGAGGGGAGAGATTCCACGAGGTCTCTTTGATACTATTGAGGATCTGAAAAAAACACCTGAATTTAACGGGGTGGAATTTGATGTCTGGTTCAAAGACGAGTAATTAAATTTAAGCAAGCAGAATATATGCAATCATTCTAAAGGAACCTCGCTCCACAAAGTCCAGTCTCTTGAAGGCGCGTACTCGCCAACAACATAGCCCGGGCTTCCTGTTCTTCCGAAATAACTTCCCTGAATGTCTGTCCAGGTTCTTGATGCCGAGCCTATCTTGTAAATTGGCGATGCTGACAGCCCTATTGCTGAAGTCCAGACTGTGTGGTACTGGCCCTGCTTCTGGCCGCCAGGCTCAGCGATTATCTTCCCTTTAAAGCCTTCCTTCTCAAGCTCTTTCAGGAATTCCTTGATTGGGGCTTCTCCTTCTCCAGGCCTTAGGTGCTCGTCATGGTAGCCAAAGTTGTCATGCAAATGAACATGACCAATAATTCCTTCTTTAATCAGATCCTTGACATTAGTAATATACCACTTGTTGAAGTCCTCGTCAGTGCCTTGATAGTATTTCTTCCAGAAGTTCATGTGGCCAACGTCAAATGTTGCCTTGATGTGGTCTTCAGCAACAGACCTGGCTTCGCTTTCAGACATCTGCTTCTTCTTGAGCATATCAACCATCTGCTCGCGTGATTTCAGGACAATTTCCTTAAGTTCCTGGGGCGAAGAACCATAGCTTTCTGGGCTCCAGTTTTCTGGAGCAACCCATAGGGGTTTCTCAAGGCCTTTATCTTTTTCAACCTTGTAAGCATACATTGCTGCCCTTGCAATATTAACTGAAGACTTTTCAACTGCATATTCATCAATGGGTTTAGCCCTGTCCATCTTGTCTTTTATTTCCTGGGCTTGCTGCCTTGATGATATGGCAATCTCCCTGCTGTAAGCAATTCTTTTATCAGTTTCCCTTAATTTCTCCTGCAAGAACTCTATTGGATCTTTTTCCTCTGGCGGCAGGAAAGGCAGTTCCTTATGGATCTGCTGCTTATAATAATCCCAGTTTTCCTTTGGGACTTTTTCCTGGATTTTCTTGTAAAAGTCTATAGCCTTCTCTATTTTGTCTCTTAGCTCTCTTGACTGTTTGTAATGAACTTCATACTCATCAGCATTGCCCAAAGTGCGCTGTATCTCCACTTTTGACTGCTCCTTGAAAAATTCCTTTGGGATTTCTTTTTCCTCAAAACCGTCTTTCAGTTTCTCTTCCTTATATTGAGTGTATGTTAATGGCTCAATTCTTATGTTCATCTTTTCATCTAGTTCATAGTCATAGACAACATCCCCAGTTACCGGGTCTGTTAGCGGCTCGCGATTTTGAGTAAGGAGGGGTTTGTATTTAAGAGGCCTCTTTGTATTTGGATCAGAATATTTTTCACCCTCTGCTAACGGCTTTGCTATTGGCCTGTAAATGATTTCGTCTTCCTTGACGCTCTGGATAATTCTGCCTGTTTTCTCATCAACAAGATAAGTGACTGCCTTCTCAGCCTCATGAGGATATGCTTCAAAGCCTGCTTCTGATTTCAGATAGCTTGGCATCCCTTTTCTCTCTTCAGCATAAACTACCGGCCTTGGGAATTCGCCGAGATGAAACACAACAGGGCCGCCTTCTGCAACATCAGCTGCAAATTCAATTGCCCTCTTGACCTCATGCAAACTTTGTTCTGCAATCTCCTCAGAAAAACCATCCCGCCTGTTGAAGCCTGACATCCATCCTAGATCCGGGGCTGCGTGCGTTGAAAGCTCGATCTCGTTAATTTTTGCCATCTCGCGCATCTGCTCTCTTTCATCTTTGCTGTAGGATTCCGGGGTATGGCCTGTCGGGCTTGACCTGGAGCCTTTCTGAACTCCAAAGAAGCCAAGCTCCACAGAAGAAGCGCCCAGGAAGACATTTGCCTTAAGCCCTTCACCTACGTCGCCAATTCCATGCGAGATGCCGACATTCCTCAAGTCCAATGTGGTCTTCTCGTCAAAGATTTTGTCGTTCGCGCTCCAATAGTCATTGTCAAAATCCATGATTATAAAAATGCCAAGCTACCTTTTATATTTTTCTGTTTCCTCAAGCTCCCTTTTTCTGGCTGACTTTGTTGATTCTCTTGCTTCTTCAGAGCCTGACCTGAATGTGCGCTCGAAATGCTGCGGCGAGCCCGGAGGCTTCTCCTGCTCCTGCTTGAACGGCTTGTATTCCTGGCCTCTCTCGTAAACATCCTTGGCCCTTTCATACTTCACTCCAAGATCTGCATCCTCTTTTTTTGGAGACTCCTGTGCAACAACATCCTCCAATGTAGGCTGGGGCCTTGCCTGCAGGGCAGCCCTCTCAAGACTGTCATCTTCTTTTGGTGCAATCTGGATATTTTCTATTAATGAACCAATTTTTTTCCAGGATTCATCTGCTATCTCTGCATGCTTGATTTTCTTTGCCTCTGTCGGTGGCAGGGAGGCCATTATCCTGAGAAGCTCATTTCTTATTGACTCGTCCCTGACAATCTCAAGCTGCCCCTCAAGAATCTGCTTCTGTATTATTACCGGTAATTTTTTCAGAAGTTCCTTGAATTCAGCTAGGGATATTTTCTTCATGATTATGGCGTGAACATCCCGTGGGATTTCTTGAAGACGTCGTAAATTAATTCTGTTTCTGCAGACGCAGATGCCTGCGCAGCCCTTGATTCAAGGATTGCTTCTTTTTTTGACAGCACAACCTCTTCTTTTTTCTCTTTTTCTTTTTTATTCTCTCTGGAAGAAAACGGGATTTTTCCTATCTCCTTAAACCCGCTGAAGACTGCCTTGAACGGCTCCAGTATAGACTCCTTCCTTGGCTCTTCAGGCTTTTCTCTTGGCAGTACTGTTGTGATGTGCTTTAGGTTGTGCCTTTTTATAGCCTCTTCGAGATACTTGTAAAGCTCGTCTTTTAATGAGCCAATTGTCTCGTCAACAGCTGCCATTATCTCAATGGCCTCCATCTCTGTTTTTTTCTCGTACCTTTCAAGCTCTTCCTTTGTGGCAACAAACCCCTCAAAGGTTATTTCTGTCTGGCCTGTGTGGATTGCGCCCCTCTGGTATTCCTGCTGGTAGGCCATGTTCGGGATTGCAACGTACTTGAACTTGATCCTGACGCAGGGGAAAACCCCTACAAACTCGCGCTCCTCCTTATTGCCATAGTATGTTGTCAGGTCGTACTTTTTCCTGACTGCGAGAAGCTCAAGCTCAACCTTTGATGTTTCAAATGCAGAGACAATATCATATTTGTTAATGTCCCTTTCCTGCTGCAGCCTCTTTATGTTCTCAAGATAAGGCTTCAGCCATGCGGCGTACATTTTTATTATGTTGAACTCCTGGGCAATGTAAGAGAGAACAAAATTCCTTCTCTGCTGCAGCTCCCTTTCTGTGTTTTCCCTCCAGAGAACATACTGCTTTAATTTTCTTCCGAGAATTTCCCTGACTTTTCTGTTTATTCCCCTGCTTTCATAGCCTGCAACAACCTTGTCAACATCCCCGCTTTTCTTGACAAAGGCGTCAAAGAACAAGTCTGGCAGTGTGACAAAGCCAACCTGGGTTGCCAGGCCGTAGACAGATGAAGGGTTTTTTCCGCCGCCCTCGACAATGTCAATCCATATGCCTTTAAGGGCAACGTCTGCAGACCTGTCTTCACTCTCAACCCCCTTGTAATAGCTTAACCTCTCATCAATAATCCTCATCTCCCTTATAAGCTGGAACAACTCTTTTGTGAATTTCCCTATATTTGCAAGATACTGGGAAACTTTGTCCTGCTGCGCTGCCTTCCTCTGCTCAATATTACCCCAGTAGGAGCTTGTTTCTGCTGATGTGTAAACATCCCTTATTTTTATTATCTCACCCTGGTCGCCTGAAAAACTTCTTCCAAATGCCCCTGCCTTTTCCAAATACCTTATGACCCAGAAATAGAAGCGCTCAATCCCAGAAGATGGGGAGTTAACAGTCATGTGATAAGGGCCTTTTACGCGATTCTCGCTTGGGTCCTCAGGAGGCTTTTCCTTCTCCTCCTGCTTCTCAACAGATTCCTCTATCTGAAACAGTTTCTGCAGGAAGTTAGCCATTTTGTCAGTCTCTTTTTAACAAAGTTTAAATATTCAAAACTTATAAGCTTTTTCATGTGGCCTTTTGGGAAGAAAGAGGAAGAAGAGAGGGTGATACCCTTAATGCCTGATGAAGAGCATGTGCAGATTCCGAAAACCCCTGTCAGCTTGATAAATCCGCAGGACCATCTCAGGCCCGAGAGCCTGCAGGGAATGAACGAGGATAGGCTTGCAAAAGACCTGGAGATGCTGAACAGCAAGCTTGACCTGATAAATGCAAGGCTTGAGAACTTAAACCACAGGATTGCAAACATTGAAAGGCTTGCATATGAAGAAGAGAAAAGAAGATGGTGAAAGATTGTTAAGAAGGCTTTTTCTTGTAGCGTTTTTCATAGTTGTAATTGACCAGCTAAGCAAGATATTTATCAAGAACAACTTTGACTACATAAGGAATTACGGCGCGTCTTTCGGAATACTTCAGGGGCAAAAGTGGCTGATAGTGACAGTAAGCATCTTTGTAATTGCGCTGATAATTTATTACAGCAGAAAAGAATATCTGGATGCATTTCCCTTTATTCTCGGGGGTGCAGTTGGAAACCTGATTGACAGGCTTGCCTACGGATATGTTATTGACTTCATAAAAGTTGGAAGCTTCCCAGCATTTAACGTAGCAGATGCAGCAAACACAATCGGGGGCATACTTCTTGTTTTGGAAATACTAAAAAGTAGAGCCGTGAAGGCCAAAGAATGACTTCACTTCCCCTATGAATGCGTCTGCCTCTTCTCTCAGCTTTTCCCTGTAGTCTTCCATTCTTGTTCTTATGATATATTTGTCGTAAATATGCCTTACCCGACTCATGAACGGGCCTGAAAACTTGTTACCAGGGTCTTTTTCTACATAGGCAGTAAGCCTGAGCTCGTAAGTAGCCTTGTTAAGCTTTGTCTTGATGCCGTTTCTCTCAATCTCAACATCCTTCATGTTAAGAATCAGAAAGTCGGCAGTGATAACATAGGATGCATAGCTGTCAACCTCCTTACTTGCCTCCCACCTGATTTCAAGCTGCTTTCCCCCGCCAGCAACATCAATGTCCCTGTATTCTGTTTCTGTAAGTTCATAATTGTTATAGCTGAACCACCTCCAGAGCTTCTTGTAGAAATCCTCGAAATCAAGGACAGTTACAGTCTTTACCTTCAGTGCCTCGTAGATTATGTCTTTCACAGCCATGATTCGCCTCTTTTACTAATATCTGGCAGGGCTATGTTTAAATATTTTTCTTTATGGAGCTGAGGTTAAGAAGATTTAAAAAGGGCTGAAATGTGTTGGTATAGCATGAAAGCAATATACCTGCTGATACTGGCAGTTTTTGTAGCTGGATGCACCTATACTGGCGAGGTTGTGAGCGTAGACACTCCTGAAAGCAGCGCAAACGAGGAGATTGTAGACGAGCCTGCAGATTCTGGTGAAGAGATAGTTGCTGACGAGTTGCCTTCTGAGCCTGCTGAGGAAGTTTCTGAGCCTGCTGATGTTGTTTATACTGGAACTGTAATAAAGAAATCCGGCCTCACAAGCTATACAGTAAGGCTTGACAGTACAAAGGATATTTTAATGTTCACAAAAGAATCTCTGTATGTTGGTGATGTTGTTGAATTTAGGATTGATGGCGGCACTGCCAATTTCATCAGGGTTGTTGAGGAAAGCCCTGACAGGTATGACTACAAGTACAATTAAGGATAAATATTAAAAGAGGGTTTTCTTTATTTCCTGCATGAATTTGATGAAGGCATATTCCAGGCTGTATGAATGCTTTGGACCGCAGGGATGGTGGCCGATAAGAAATGAATACTCTGGCAAGACCAAATTAAGCAATTCTGAGAGATTTGAGATCTGTGTTGGTGCAATATTAACTCAGTCAGCAAGCTGGAAGAATGTTGAAACTGCTCTTGAAAGCTTGAGAAGAAACAATGCCCTTGACAAGAATAAAATAAGCAGGATAAAATTAAACAAACTAGCCCTGACCATAAGAAGCTCTGGCTACCATAACCAGAAGGCAAGAAAGCTGAAGGCTTTTGTTGAATTCTTAAACTCTGGCAAGAAGATAACAAGGGAAAATCTTCTTGATGTATGGGGCGTTGGGAAAGAAACTGCAGACAGCATCCTCCTTTATGCCTACAACAAGCCTTACTTCGTTGTTGACGCCTACACAAAAAGGATATTTTCAAGGATTGGCTTAATAAAAAAAGATGCAGGCTACGATGAGGTGCAGGAATTATTTGTGAGAAATATCCCTAAAAATACTAAAACTTACAGGGAATATCATGCCTTGATTGTCAGGCATGCAAAAGAATACTGCAGGAAGAAGCCCGAATGCGATAAATGCATTTTAAATAAAGACTGCAAGAAGATAATTTAGAGAATTTTCAGGCCTATGTGGACAATATTATAGTCGTTAAGGCTTATTTTTTCAATGTCCCTTGATATTATGTAGAAAGAAAAGTCTTTTTTTACTATGAAAAATGAGTCCAGGTCAACATTGAGGTTGTTTTCTTCTATCAGTCTCCTGGCTTTCCTTCTGTTGAGAAATTTGAACATAAGACTACCAGCTAACTGCTTATTATTAAACATTTCCTATCATTCATAAACTTTAAAAATGGAGGAAAAGGCTTTTAAATTAGTTTTTAGGGTGAGGATATGATGAAACCAAGCAAAGGAACAGTGCCCAGGCACGTAGGGATAATTATAGACGGCAACAGGAGATTTGCTAAAAGGCTCATGCTCAAGCCGTGGAAAGGCCATGAGTGGGGAGCTAAAAAATTTGAAAAGCTGCTTGACTGGTTCAGAGAACTTGATATCAAGGAATTAACAATATACATGCTTTCTCTGGAGAACTTTAACAGGCCAAAAAGAGAGTTTGATTACCTGATGAACCTATTCAGAAAGGAGTTTGACAAATATAAAAATGACGCTAGAATTTACAAGAACAAAATAAGGATAAATGCTATCGGAAGATTATGGATGCTGCCGAAAGACCTCCAAAAGAAAGCAAAAGATATAATGGAAAAAACAAAGAAGCATAAAAATTACATTGTTAATATTGCACTTGCATATGGAGGAAGGGCAGAAGTTGTTGATGCTGCAAGGAAAATCGCAGAGAAAGTCAAGAAAGGAAAGCTGAATGTTAATGAAATAAATGAGAAGGTATTTTCAGACAATCTCTACATGAAAGACGAGCCTGACCTGATAATAAGGACAGGCGAGAACAGGCTGAGCGGATTTCTGCCATGGCAGTCAACTTATTCTGAGATAATATTCCTGTCAGATGTTCTGTGGCCTGAATTTGACAAGAAACACCTGGTTGAGTGCATTGAGGAATTCAAGAACAGAAAAAGAAGATTTGGAAAATAAGTTTATTCTTCGCTGAGTGGAATATCCTTGAGCGGGATATATTCTTGCACTATTTTAGGCAATTCAAACACATCGTACGGTTTGTGAACCACTCTGGAGACTAAATCTCTGACGCCAACAACTTCTTCATCTTTACTATCATTGCCTGTCAGCAAGATAACTGGAAGGCCTGAGCCACAATCCCTTATTTTTCTTATTAACTCAAAACCACTCCCTGGATGCATTTCACCATCTGCTACCAAGCCAGAGTATCCGCCATTATGAATCAATTTTGAAAATGCTTCCCTGCCATCTGCTGCTGTGTCTACTTCATAGCCAGCTGACTGCAAGACTGAAGAAGTTAGTCCCCTCACTTGAGGATCATCGTCTGCAACCAGTATTCTTGCCATTTTTTATCTTCCATGCAATCTGCCCATTATTTGATCTTCAGAATCTTGATCTCTTACAACATAATTTCCGCCAGCCAGTCTTTCTCTGAGACTTGCCAGATTTGCAGGACTGCCCTTGCCAGCGTTTAATTCATCAACAATGTCCCCTATCTCTTTCCTAAAGTCTTTAAAAGACTGATCTTTTCTTCCGCCACGTACCATTAGGAAAGGCTGAGATGAAAAATCCCTAGCTTCAATAGGATATGCTAATCTTAATTGGCCCGGCCCAGCTCGAATTACTGCACATGTATATTTGTAGTTTTCGCCTGACATTTTTACCCTCCATACCCTGATTGAGCCTCTTGTATTTTTGGTAAGTGAATATCTAAATAATCCTCATCAATTGACTTTTGAGGAAGTTCATCTTCGTCTGCAGGTTCAGATTCATCTACGCCTGAAAAATTTGACCTAAGAGGCAACTTGATTGCTTTTCTCTTTTCACGAAGGCTGTCTAGCACATATTCCAAGTCTCTTGTCCCAGTTTCCTCTGCCTTTGATAATGCCATATTAATTGCCTGACTATATGATACCAGTCCTCCTGTGATATTAAGAACAGACTGCATCTCGTCAACTGCAGAAGCCAATTCTTCAGATTCTGCATTTCCATCAAAAAAGCATTCGTTTACTCTCATCAAGTTTCTTAGACTGGTTTTTGAGATTCTTCTTTTTGGTGGAATAGGGATTCTAACAGATTCTAGTGA
>CAYIQA010000014.1:0-10325 GCA_964365475.1 Candidatus Woesearchaeota archaeon
GGGTCTGAACTAGGGCAGTACGGCTTCCTGGACCATATTGGAAAAGCAGAAGCGCATGTATTACTCTCTAAAAGAGAATCCTCATTAACATCACCAGGAGAGTTTGTAGAGTTTTTAAGCAAGCTAAGATCAGATAGGGCATATGACGGCAATGGTCGTAGGATAAGCAAGTCAAGGCTGAGCAGGGCATATGAAGATATAACAGCAGAAAGAGAACCTTGGAGGGCAGAGCATTTAAATGCAGAATTTAAACAGGCAGAAGGTGGTCTTTGTTTGGTTAAATATACAACAAGAGAAGATGGGAGCATTGAGGGTGTTAAAGAGAAGCTAGATCCAGATACATTAATGGAGGATAGGGGAATTAGCCTTGACGACTTGCTGAGAAGTGCAACAAGGCAGGGACTTCCAAGAAAGAATATCAGAGAAGGCAATTTGAAATACTGGCACCCAATATCTGGCTATGTCGCTGGGTTCTGGGCTGGTTCGGATAGGTCCGACCTGGATTGCAATAGGCATCCGCTGTACTCGAATGCTGCGCTCGGGGTACGCGAACGCCGTGAGGCGTGAGCCGAACAAATTTTTTGTGAGATATCCAGTCCCTGCTTTTCAATATATTTAAAAACACTCTTTCCTCATTAATTTTATGGCACTTGATTATGAAAATATGCTAAAGGAAGGAAAATCAAAATTACCAGAAATTTCAGTCAGCAAGGAGCGCTTTGAAGTCCCGAAAGTGAAGGGCCACATAGAAGGAAATAAAACAATAATCTCAAACTTCTCAGAGATGGCCTCGTCTCTCCGGAGAGAGGCTGAGCACCTGCTGAAATATCTTCAGAGGGAGCTGGCAACTCCAGCCTCAATCGACGGCCCAAGATTAATGCTCGGAAGGAAGATTTCAGCAGCGCAGATAAACCAGAGAATTCAGCAGTATGCCAGAGACTTTGTTTTATGCAGCGAATGCGGCAAGCCAGATACAATGATTGTTAAGGAAGATAGGGTCTTGTTCCTGAGATGCACCGTATGCGGCGCCAAGAAGCCAGTAAAGGCAAGAATATGAAGGTTTATATGAAGATACACAGCACAGGCCAGCGTTATGGCCACAGGTTTATTATTGCTGTCTGCGACAAAGATTTGATAGGGAAAACAGTCAAAGACAAAAAAATCACTCTTAAGATTTCAGAGAGATTTTACAAGGGCACCTTAAGGACTGATGAGGAAGTTGTTGAGATATTGAGGGAAGCGGTAAATGCAAACATAATGGGCAAAGAGTCAATAAGGCTCGCTCTGAAAGCCGGAATAATAAAAAAAGAAAACATAATAAAAATCAAGGGGGTTCCGCATGCGCAAGCAGTTGCATTCTAGGTACTATGAGGCAATTCTCCAGCTTCGTCCGGAGTCAGTTGAAGTAATAAATTTCGTTGACGAATTTTTAAGCCGCAGGGGAGACTGCAAGATAACCCAGATAAAGACTCTCAAGACAGGAATAGACCTGTATTTAACATCTCAGAGAGCAGCCAGGGCTTTAGGCGGCAAGCTAAAGAGGCGCTTCAAGAACGGCGAGCTTACACTGTCAAGAAGCCTGCATCACCGGGACAGGTTCACCTCAAAGGAGGCCTATAGGGTCACTGTCCTATTCAGGATGAAACAGCAAGATATTTAAGACAACATGCTTTCTTTTTCCCGAGGGTTTTTCTTCTCTGAAGAAAAAGGCTCAAAGAGGTGAAAGATGAGGATGAGGTATAGTTATTTTTTTTTGCTGTTGCTAGTTTTGCCAGTAGTCCATGCTGAATCTTTTCTTATAAAGACATCCACAGATGACCTGGAGCTTAACGAGTCAATAGGCGATGTTGTTAATGCAGTTGACAGCACAAAGCTCGGTCTCTTGAAAGGCGGTTCAATAACAACTAAGAAAGCCTCAACAGACTACAGGCAGTACATCAGGTTCAAGGATGTGAACAGGACAATCCAGGCGGGAAGGGTTACCTATGCTGAAGATGATAATGGGGACTTCGGGGACTTCCTGTATATAGATGAATCTGATGTAGACACTGGGGCTGTCTTTGAGTATGAGCTTCTTTTCTCAAGCGGGCTGAAAGGCACTGTAAAGTCAGGCGAGCTTAGCGATTTGATTAATCTCCAGATTGACATTCTTGGCGACAGTTATGTAATCCTTAGAAGCACAGTAGACACTTCAGCTAAGTCCATCTCATTTAAGCTGGCGTCTTATCAGGTGCGCGAAACTCTGGATCAAGGTGACAAAAAAGACTATAAGATAGGCTCAACAAAGTATCGTGTTGAAGTGCTGGAAGTGGAGGACACTGTCACGCTTAAGGTTAATAACAAATCCTTTTCAAATATGAAATCCGGGGATGCCATAACAGTAGACAACGGCATGGTGATTGTCGTGTCAAACATCATCAAAAGCGGAGTCGAGCAAAATGATTCTGTAACCCTCATGATGAATTCCACTCTGCTTGAATTTGCAGATACAAATTATGAAGATTCTAACTTTGTCCAGGGATTCTCATTGAACAAGAAGCAGATAAGTGAGGGGTGGGTGAAAATAGAGGCTTCTCTCTCTGGCACAAACGAATTGAAGATCAGCAATCTGAAGTACAGAATGATTCCCCAGGGCAAGTCAGCAGGGGATATTTATATCAAATCTGGCGGGAGATTATCAGAATATATAACAAACCGGGAGGCGATGCTCTCAAATCTCTGGGATATTCAGTACAAGGGTCTTGCAAGCCAGGAAAAATCCAAAATAAAACTAGACCCGATTTCAAGAGACCAGTATAGTATGGTATTTACAAACAAAAACGGAAAGCTCTACAAGGTTCCTTTTCTGTCAAATAAGGGGGGCACCTTCAGTCTTGGAAATGAAAACGGCAATTTGTCTTTTATTGAGACAGCTTCAACAACAACCCACTTGATAGAGACCGGCGATTATTTTATTCTGACATCGGCAAATGACAAGACAGGTGTAACAAGTGCACTTAAGTATGACAGCATAGACCCAGTCAGTCTTCAGATATCTTTCGAGGACTTAAACTCAGGCAAGTTCTCTTTGCCAATATTATCAAGCTCGGTTTCCGGGGTTTTTGGGGAGGTAACAATAACATCCTATGGAAAAAGCTACAAGGCTTACATAAAGAATGACACAACAGACTCTGATGCCTATGCTTTGTCAATAGACATGAACGGTGACGGCGATGTCAACAGCGATGAAGTGAGGGTAGTTACTAATGGCGGGGGTATAATAGACCTTGGAACAACAAACACGCCTTCAGGCAACTTTGACATAACCCTGACAACCCAGTCATCCCAGTTTGATGAAAGCTCTTCAGATGAGGTCATAACAATCAGCATGGAGAAAAGAACTAATGCTGTCGGGATATCAGCCATATCTGGAATAAAAACAGAAAACCAGGGGTCGCACACTCTTGGCGCGTCTCTTTATGGCGTGTACTTTGACATGTTTGACGATGGCAGCATTGAAACTTTGTCAATAGATTATCCAGTATCCCAGGTTCTTGTCAATGTTGAAATTGTAACCGGGGCCAAAGAGGTAATAACACCGACCTGCTCTGACGGTATTCAGAATCAGGGCGAGGAAGATGTTGATTGTGGTGGCCCGTGCGCAGTATGCGCAAAGCCGGAAAACAAAACAGAAGAAGCCCCGGCAAACATAACAAATGCAACAAATGAAACTGTAAGCCTTTGTGACGGCTGTGAAAAAGACGGAAATTGTTATGCGCATGGCACAAGAATCAATGATTTGTATTGCTCCTCAGACAAAGTACTGAGGTTCCAGAAGCTAAAAGGGAAGCCGTGTGCACTTAACTATGAATGCATGAGCGGCGTATGCGTTGAGGGAATATGTGAGCAGCTTGAAGAGGAGGTTGACTACACCCTAGTCATACTCAACATAGCAGCCCTGATAGGCATTATAGTATTCCTTATTTTAACAATGCATTCCGGAAAGAAAAAGGAAGAACAAGCTTTATAAACGCTGTCCAGTTTTTTAGTTCTATGTCAATCAAGAAGCAGGGCGAGCTTGTGCAGCAGCAGATTCAGGAAGATATCAGGAGAGTCAAGCTTCCCAAAGGCAAGGAATGTTTCGGAATAGTTGACCAGCGCCTGGGAGCTTCAAGAATGCGTGTTCGCTGCCTGGATGGAAAAAACAGAATATGCAGAATACCTGGCAGGCTTAAAAGGAGGTTATGGGTGAGGGAGGGGGACCTTGTTTTGGTTGATCCGTGGGAGTTCAGCGGCGAAGTCAAAGGGGATATTTTGTTCAAGTACAAAAGCACCCAGATTGATTATCTGAAGAGAAAAGGTATTCTCAAAGGTCTTGGCGAGTTTGAAGAATTCTGAAAAATGTACTCAATTGAATTAAAAATTCCGAAAGCAAGGGTTGCAGTATTGATAGGCAGGAAAGGATCAATGAAAAAATTTCTTGAATCCAAGCTTAGGGTAAATATCAGGGTAAGCAAGGAAGGAGATGTTCTAATCATTGGTGAGAGTTTAAATAATTTGATAGCGCAGCGCGTTGTAAAAGCAATTGGCCGGGGATTTAATCCTTCAATAGCCCTGAACTTGATGAGGGATGACTATAATTTTGAGGTCATAGATATGAGGAATTTTACCGGCAAGTCAAAGTCTGCCTTGTTCAGAATAAGGTCAAGAATAATTGGAACAAAAGGAAAAGCCTGGAAGAACATGGAGAGTTTGTGTCATGTTGACATTGCAGTTCATGGCCATACTGTCGCGGTTATAGGAGAAATTGCAGATGCTGACTTGGCCAGGCTGGCAATCGAGAAGCTTATGGGGGGTTCTTCGCACGGCAATGTTTATGAATACATTGACAAGCAGAGAAAAAGAATTGACCAGGAGTTGTATTAAATTCAGAATATAAAACCTTATAAATGCAACTCGTTAAATTTTAAAAAATGGCAAAAGAAACTGGAAAAAAAGAAGTGATAATCGCCCAGGAGCTTGCAAAAGGGCAGAGAGAGATTTCTGTTTCTGAGTTTTTTACTAAGAATAGACATCTATTGGGGTTTGATAATCCATTAAGGGCATTGTTGATGACGGTTAAGGAAGCTGTTGACAATTCTTTAGATGCCTGCAATGAAGCCAAGATACTGCCAGAAATATTGGTTGAAATAAAGAAAATAAATGAAGAAAGATTTAAGGTAATAGTAGAAGACAATGGGCCTGGGATTGTTAAGGAGCAGATTCCAAGAATATTTGCAAAATTGTTGTATGGAAGCAAGTTCCACAAATTGAAAATGAGCCGCGGGCAGCAAGGAATAGGAATTTCAGCTTCGGTTTTATACTCTCAATTAACAACAGGAAAACATTCTATAATCATATCCAAGATTCACCCTAAAAAGCCTGCGCATTATTATGAATTAAAAATTGACACTGCTAAAAATGAACCATTAATTGTCAAAGACGAGATAAGAGAGTGGAATAAAGATCATGGAACAAAAATAGAAATTGAACTGGAGGCAAAATACCAGAAGGGAAAGCAAAGCGTTGATGAATATATTAAACAGGTTGCTATTGTAAACCCGCAGGCCAAAATAATTTACATCACCCCTGAAAATGAAAAAATGGAATTTCCTAAGGTGACCAATGAGCTGCCTATTGAAGCTAGGGAAATAATGCCGCACCCTTATGGCATTGAACTTGGGACTTTGATAAAGATGCTGCACGAGACAAGTGCAAGGACCTTGCAAGGATTTTTGACAACAGAATTTTGCAGGATAGGGGCCGGAACTGCAAAGAGCATGTGCGAGAAAGCTGGGATAAAGACCGGGGAAAAACCAAAGCACACAACACACGAACAAGCTGAAAAACTGTTTAAGGCGATGCGGGAAGTAAAGGTTATAGCCCCGCCAACCGACTGCTTAAGTCCAATTGGAGAAGCACTGCTTGAAAAAGGGCTGAAAAAAGAGATTTCTGCTGAGTTTTATGTGACTGCGTCAAGAAGCCCTGTTGTTTACAGGGGATTTCCGTTTCTTATTGAAGTTGGGATCGCATATGGAGGGCAACTAGACAAGGAAGGGCAGATAAAGTTAATGAGATTTGCAAATAGGGTTCCTTTATTGTATCAGCAGGGGGCTTGTGCAATCACTGAGGCTGTTACTGATACCAATTGGAAGCCTTATGGACTGAGTCAGTCAGGCAGTAATCTGCCTAGTGGACCTGCAATAATTGTGGTGCATATGGCGTCTGTTTGGGTTCCTTTCACTTCAGAAGCAAAAGATGCAATAGCCCATTATGATGAAATCATAAAAGAGATTAAGCTGGCTCTGCAGGAATGCGGAAGGAAATTAAATGCTTATATCAACAAACATGTTAAGGCTCAAGAGTATCAAGAGAGAATTAATCTTTTTGAAAAATATATACCGGAAGTTGCAGGATCAATAGCGAAATTATCTAATGAAAAGAAAACTGCAATAGAAGAAAAGTTATATAGAATATTAAAGAAGGAAAGAAGCAGCTTGGAAAATAATGGTGAAAATGGCAAAGGAAAATAAAGAAGAATTAGTAAAGCTTGGTAAAAAATTATATGCTGAAATTGAAAAAGGCAAAAATCCAACTATCGAATTGCCAGTGAGAAGCTTGTCTAATGTTTCTTTTGACAGGAAGAATAAAACTTTAATTTTAGGAAATAAAACTGCTGAGAGAAGTTTTTTTAATGTTGCACATGCTAAAAAGTTTTTGCAAACTCTTGAAGTGGCTTCTATTGCAAAAGAATTAATTAATGAAGGAAAGCACGCTTCACTAAGAGATGTCTTCTATATGGCTAAGAGAACTATCCCCGGAACTAAGGTAAATTTAGTTGATGAGCAGACTGAAAGTGATGATGTAATTGAAGATTTAGAATTGATAACTGAATTATCTAGAGAACAATTGAATGTTACTGCCAATAAGATGGGAAGTGTTGTTGGAAGAGTCACTATTGAGGATAGGGGAGACACTATAAGATGGGACAAGCTAGGTAGCGGAGGATATTCTATTCCAAGCACTGTTGAAGAAATAAAATTCAAAGAGGTTAAAGCAGATTATGTATTGTACATGGAGAAAGCAGCAGTATGGGAAAGATTAAATGAAGATAAGTTTTGGGAGAAAAATAATTGTATAATAATTTCAAGCCAAGGGCAAACAACAAGAGGAATCAGAAGATTACTGCAAAGATTGCACACCGAATATAAACTTCCAATTTATGTACTCTGTGATTCGGACCCCTATGGTTATTGGATTTATTTTGTGATAAAATACGGTTCTATCAATCTTGCTTCACAGGCTGAAAAAATGGCAATCCCTGGAGTTAGATATTTAGGAATTACCTGCGATGATGTTGAAAAATATGATCTAAAAAAGCATTTTATAAAGCTGAAAGATACGGATATTTCTAGATTAAAGCAAATATCTGAGTATGAGTGGCTTAAGGATAATAAGCCTTGGCAGAGGCAGTTAAAAATGATGAAAGATATGGGTGCCAAGGTAGAAATACAGGCCTTAAGTTCTAAGGGCATAAGCTTCATTTCTGAAAATTATTTGCCTGAAAAAATAAAACACAAAGATTTCTTGGATTAATCTTAAATAGGAATAGATTTTCTTCTTTCTTATGAAAATAAAGTACAAGATAATATCGGCGCTGATACTTCTTGGAGTTTTATTCTATATCCTTATGAAACTTGATTTAGACAGGTTTTACGGATATCTTGCTGGTATAAATGTTTGGTATGTTGTCATGAGTTTTTTTGCATTCGCCTTGTACTTTTTGATATGGAACTACAGATGGAAACTGTCATTGTTCAAGCTGTGCAGAACCAGTTCTTTCAGGCTTCTTCCAATACTGATGGCCGGGGTTTTTGTAAATCATGTTACTCCCGGTGCTGGAACAGGCGGGGAGCCTGTAAGAGTCTATTATCTGGCAAAATTTACTAAAGCTAACAGGACCAATTTGTTTGCACTGACAATGCTTGAAAAATTATTTAGTACGTTTGTCTTTGGTGCTCTGGTATTTTTCTCTGTCTTTTATGTCGCTTTCTTTGTTGATATTGATATTATTTTAAAGTCTATTTTATTAACTATAATAGTGGTGGCTGTTATTATATTCTTGTTTCTAATATTTTTTTATAGAGGCGGAAAGTTTAGTTTCAGGAAATTATTTCTCTTCGATAGGGTACTAAAATTGTTTTACAGCTCAAAAATATTCACAAAATTCATAAGGAAGTACAAGACTTTTGATGGCTTTAGGAACTTTATTAACAGGGAGATAGACAACTCCAAATTGTTCCTTAAGGATTTAATGAAAAACAAAAATTTTGTTGTTTACAGTTTGTTGTTGACTTTTATATTGTGGTTCTTTAATTATGCTGCCGTCTACTACAGTTTTTCTGCTTTGGGTTTTGAGATAAAGATTATTGAGCTGATTGTTGTTTACAGCATTTCTGTTTTCGTTGCCGACCTATCAATATTCCCGGGCGGCATAGGACTAATGGAGGCAGTTAGCATAGGCCTCTACAATGCATTTGGTATTCCCCTGGAGATTGCCACTCTCGCAACACTTCTGAATAGGGTTGTTTACTACCTTCTTGCTTTGGGTGTTGGTTATTTGTGCCTGACTTACTTGCATTTCAGGTATGATTAGCAAAAGGTTTTTAAGGCTATTTCTCAGCAAATTGATTATGCCTCGGTAGCTCAGTCTGGTGGAGCATGTGGCTGTTAACTAAAAGGCAGGTACCACAGGGTCACTGGTTCAAATCCAGTCCGGGGCGCTTTGAGCCCGTAGCTTAGTTTGGCTGGAGCACTCGGCTTATCAGGGTGAAACTGATAGCCAACAAGTCTAGACATCGAGATGAAAATCACGATAAAGGTCGGAAGTTCAAATCTTCCCGGGCTCATTTAGTTCATAAAGTATTTAAAACCCAGTTAAGGGTCAGATGCAGAATGGCAAGGCTAAGAAGAACAATAAAAACCTCAATATTAAGGGCTAAGAGAAATAAAGAGAAAATTTTCGCAGGAATAGCTGCTGTTGTAATCATTATTTTCTTGGTTCAATATTTTTCGACTCCAAGTTCAAGTTCATATGAACTAACAAAAAGTGATATATTCTCAATTAGTAATTTTAATGCAAAGCAAGTCTCTGTTTTTGGTGTCAGGCTTGGTGATACTCAAGAAATTATATTCAAAAAGCTCGGCAAAGCAGATAAAGAAGAGTTCTACGACCCAGATATTTCAAACTGGGAATACTCAAAGGCAATTGATCTCCAGTTTGCAGGCTTGGTGTTTCAGTTCAAATCAGGAATATTAACAAGAATCACTATAAAGCAGCCTTTCAATAAATTCCTGAAAGGCGAGACAAAAATTGATCACACAAAAGAAGAAATTTATGCAATGTTTGGCAACCCAGACTCCTCAAGGTATGTCCAATATAGTTCAAGCACAGGAAGGGCATATAGGCTGATGAACTACATGTCTAGAAACATGGAAATCATTCTGCTTGGAGAAGATCAGAACGGCTTTAGTTTTTATTTGTGATTACCTTATTTTAGCTCCGCTTTCTATATTTTTTTCCGGCACAAGCAGGGTTACCCTTCCGTCCTTGTCAGCAGCAAGAAGCATTCCCTCACTTTTTACTCCCCTTAAAACTGCAGGCTCAAGATTCGTGAAAACAACAATCTTCTTTCCTTTGAGTTCGTCTTTTTTGTAGAAGTTCTTTATCCCAGCCACCAGTTGAATTTCTTTTTCTCCGATATCAACTTTAAGGACATAAAGCTTGTCTGCATTTGGGTGGTCATTAACTTCCAATATCTCGCCAACCCTCAAGTCCATCTTCTGCCATTCAGAAAACTTTATTTCTGTCATTGTATTTTTGTAAATAAAATCCCTCTTTTATTAACCTTCCCACCAGGTTTCAGAAGGTTATTCTTCAGGTCCTTGAAATTTCCCAGCTTAATCCCTAACTGTTTGTTAATATTATCTGCAGTCTCAGGAATAAAAGGATAAACCAATATTGAAATCTGCCTTATTGAGTCTAGTGTGGAATAAATTATCTCCTCTTTATTTTCAGCATTCCAAGGTCTTGAGTCATTAATATATTTGTTAACTTTGGCAATCAACTTCCATATCTCCTGCAGAGCAACGTGCAGCTCATATTTTTCAACAGCATCAAAAACCGGTTTTGTTTCAAGTTTCAGAACATTTTTTCCCTTAGGAACTTTTCCATCAAAGTATTTCTCGACCATCGATAAGCTTCTTGAAACAAGATTTCCAAGCTCATTAGCAAGCTCGTTATTATG
>CAYIQA010000015.1:0-7571 GCA_964365475.1 Candidatus Woesearchaeota archaeon
TGAATCTTTCGTTTAATATAGCTAGGACTGCTTCTCCTAGATCATCAAAGATTAGGTTACCTATAACTGGAATATTAGCTACTGGATTTCCTTTTAGCTGGTAACCTTCCATTGTTTTTGTGTCGTTTGGTATTTTATTCTCCTTTTTTTGAATTGCTATAATAATAAGTGGAATAACTAGTATATAAGGCTTGTGAATTTATAGTAACTATATAGTAATTACATATTCAGCCCATATAATTTAATGGTAAATTAATATATAAACATCTATATTCCTCTGGGAAGATTTATAATAAAGGCATGACCCATTGATTTTATGGAACTGCACTTTTACCCGATAGACATTGATTACATTGATGATAAGGACGAAAACCCTGTTATAAGGCTATTTGGAAGGGCTGAAGACAACAAAAGAGTATGCGTTATAGATCGGGGCTTTAGACCATATTTCTGGGCAGTTTTAAGGGAAAATGCATCTGAGAAAAGAGCCAAGGAGCTGATTGAAAAAGTTGAGAAAGTCGAAATGGTTGAGTTTCATGATAAGAAGTTCCTTGCCAAGAAGGTAAGGGCTGCAAAGATAACAGTTGACAATCCAAAAAATCTTGGTTCTGCAAGGAGGGGCGTGCAGGATGTTGATGATATTGAAAATGTCTATGAAACTGACATAAATTTTGTCAGGAGGTATTTAGTAGACAAGAAAATAACCCCGTTAACATTGTGCAAGGCAATTGGAAAAGAAGTAGATGCAAATGCTGATGTTGACCTTGTGCTGGAAGCGGAAGAAATAATCCAGGAAAGCGATGAGGCAATAAATCCGAGGATTCTTGCCTTTGACATTGAGGTTTACAATCCCTTCATAACGCCAAGGGAGAATGAAGACCCGATAATAATGCTTGCCTTTTACGGAAAGAATTTCAAAAAAGTTTTGACATGGAAAAATATCAAGGGGGCTGGAAAAGAGGTTGAGGTTGTCAATGACGAGGCTTCTTTGCTGAGAAAATTTGTTGAAATCGTAAGATGGTACAAGCCAGACTATCTTGTGGGATATTTCTCTGACGGATTTGATTTTCCTTACATAAAAGCAAGGGCTGACAAATACAAAATAAAACTAAATCTCGGGCTTGACTACAGCAGTGTTGCTTTCAGCAAGAGAACTGAACTGAGATCCGCAAGAATAAGAGGATTCGCACATGTCGATATTTACAGGTTTATAAGAAGGATGACCTGGGGCGGGGAAATCCAGCTTGAGAGATATGATCTTGACACTGTTTCAAAAGAGATGCTTGGGGAGGGAAAGGCTGAAGCTGACTTAATGAGCCTTGCTGAGACATGGGACAAGCATCCTGAGAAGCTTAAGGGCATTGCTGAATATAATTTAAAAGATTCTGAGCTTACTTACAGACTGGCTGAGAAAATGCTCCCAAACTTGCATGAAATGGTTAAGTTGGTTGGCCAAATAGTCTACGATGTTTCTAGGATGAGCTTTGGCCAGCTTGTTGAGTGGTATATGATAAAGCAGCTTGGCAAATTCAATGAGTTAATTCCCAACAGGCCGCACTTTGGGGACATAGAAGAAAGGGAGAGGGAAAGTTATGAAGGGGCTTTTGTTTACGAGCCGTCGCCAGGAATTTACGAGAACATAATGGGATTTGACTTCAGGTCACTATATCCGAGCATTATAATAAGCCACAACATCTGCCTGAGCACGATAACTAAAGAAAAGAAAGATTCTTTTGAAACACCTGAAATAGAAAAGCAAAGATACTATTTCACTAAAAAACACAGGGGATTTATTCCTGAAATACTGAAGGAGATTGTTGAGAGAAGGGCGGGAATAAAACAGCTGATCAAAAAGGCCAAGAAAATTGACCCCATACTTAATGCGCGCCAGAATGGACTGAAGATCCTCGCAAATGCATTTTACGGCTATTTTGGATTTTCAGGGGCAAGATGGTACTCAAATGAATCAGCTGCCAGCATCACAGCCTGGGCAAGATACTATATCTTAACAACCATAGACAGGTTCGAAAAAACCGGATTCAAGGTTTTATATTCTGATACAGATAGTCTATATATCACACTGGACAAAAAAAAGGGAGAAGGTGCTCTTAACCTGATGGAGAAAATAAACAAAGAACTACCTGAAGCTATGGAGCTTGAGCTTGAAAATTTCTATAAAAGGGGGGTATTTGTCATGAAGAAGGGGGAGAAGAAGGGCGCCAAGAAGAAATACGCGCTCATTGATAAGAAGAACAAGATAAAAATTAGGGGATTTGAAACTGTAAGGGGGGACTGGAGTGTAATAGCAAGAGAAGCCCAGGAAGATGTCTTAAGAATGATCCTTAAAGACAATGACAAAGAGAAGGCTGTTAGGTATGTTAAAAATATAATAAAGCAGATTAGGGAGAAAAAAATCTCTAAGGATAAAATGATAATAAGAAAGCAGCTGAAGAAGAAAATTGAAAGCTACGAGGCTGTCGGGCCACATGTTATTGTCGCGAAGAGAATGAAAGAGCGAGGGATAGGGATTACTGTCGGTGCATTAATAAGTTATATTATTGACGAGGGAAAGGGAATGATAAGAGACAAGGCGAAAATGCCTGACGAGTCAAAAAATTATGATGCTGAATACTATATTAATAACCAAGTTCTTCCCGCTGTTATGCCCCTCCTAGAAGTCATTGGTGTTGAAGAGGAAAAGTTAAAAAAGGACCATAAGCAAAAAGGGATAACTGATTTTTAAGATGGAAAATTATTCAGGCCATATAAAAGCTGGGAAGATTGCTGCCAAAGCAAGAGAGTGGGGAAAATCTCTGTTTAGGGAAGGAACTAAAGTCTTGGACATAGCTGAAGCTGTTGAGAACAAGACAAGAGAGCTTGGGGCAAAGCCTGGATTTCCATGCTGCATCTCTGTTAACAGCATAGCAGCTCACTACAGCCCTTTTGTCAATGATGATTTAATTCTAAAGAAAGGTGACCTGGTAAAATTTGATATGGGTACCCAGATTAACGGCAAGGTTGCTGACACTGCATGTACAATTGAGATTGGAACTAGCAAATACAGTAAGCTGATAGAGGCAAGCGAGAAGGCACTTGAGGCTGCAATTAATGTTGTAAAGCCGGGGGTAAAGATAAGAGAAATCGGGGCTGCTATTGAAAAAACAATAAAGGGTTATGGCTTACAGGCTATAACCAACCTGAACGGGCATGGGCTTGGAGATTACATTGTTCACGATGATCCTACAATTCCAAACTATGACAATGGTGATGAAACTGTTTTAGAGGAAGGGCAGGCAATTGCTATCGAGCCTTTTGCAACAACTGGCGTTGGCAAAGTCAAAGATGGAAGGGGCTGCGGGATTTATGCCTTAATTAACAAGAAGCCAACAAGATTGAGTGGGGCAAGGCAGGTTATTGAGTTCATTGAGAAAGAGTTCAAGACTCTGCCTTTTTCTTGCAGATGGATAAAAGTTCCCGGGGCAATGTTTATTCTAAACCAGCTTGAGAAAGAAGGAATAATAAAACAGTATACCCAGCTTCCAGAGATTAGCAATGGATTAGTAAGCCAGGCTGAGCATAGCATGATTGTCGGGCATGGGGTTATAACAAAATAGATTATTATTAATCCTTTTATGAAATTTAACCCATATAATTCATTGACTCTGTTATCTGGGCTCCCCTTGCTGTTCTTAAGTAGCTTTCTTCAATCTCCTTGTAGCGCTGGACATCCTGCTGCCTTATGCTTGGCTTGACTAACTTCAAGGCCTCATTGAATTGATCCATTGTAATTTCCTTTGCAGTTAAATCTTCTCTTATTGCATTCATTGCTGCCTCCCTGCATAGTGCCTCTATGTCAGAACCAACATAATTATCAGTCATCTCAGCCAGCTGGTCAATATCAACATTCTTCGCAAGAGGCATATTTTTGGTGTGTATCTGGAATATTGCAAGCCTTGCCTTCTTGTCTGGTATGCCTACAAATGCAATCCTGTCAAACCTGCCAGGCCTTAACAAAGCAGGGTCCAGCAAGTCTGGCCTGTTTGTTGCACCTATAACTACGACCTCATTCAAGTCTTCCAAGCCGTCCATCTCTGTCAAGAGCTGGTCTACCATTCTCTCTGTTACCTTAGCTCCACCAGCATCAGCTCCTCTTTTTGCAGCAATTGAGTCAAGCTCGTCAAAGAAGATAATTGTAGGGGCAACCTGCCTTGCTTTTTCAAAGACCTTGCGGACACCTTTCTCGCTTTCACCGACCCACATAGAAACTAACTCTGGCCCTTTGACTGAGATGAAGTTTGCCTCTGACTCTGAAGCCATTGCCTTCGCCAGTAAAGTCTTGCCGCAACCAGGCGGACCATAAATCAAAATTCCCCTCGGGGGTCTTATTCCCATTCTGCCGAAGACTTCTGGATTTCTCAGTGGTAGCTCAATTGCTTCTTTTAATGACTCTTTTATCCCTTCAAGACCGCCGACCTCGTCCCATTTTACATTCGGGGTTTCTATCATGACCTCGCGCAATGCTGAAGGCCTTACTATTTTTAATGCCTCCTTGAAATCCTCCATTCTGACTTTCAGCTTGGACAAAACATCCTGGGAAAGTTTTTCATCTTTTAGGTTAACGTCCGGCAGGATTTTCCTTAGAACATTCATTGCAGCTTCTTTGCATAGGGCAGAAAGGTCAGCTCCGACAAAGCCATGGGTTATAGCTGCCATATGGCTAAGATCAACATCCTTAGTCAAAGGCATGTTTCTTGTGTGAATCTTAAGAATTTTTAATCTGCCCTGTTTGTTTGGAACACCTATAGTCATCTCCCTGTCAAACCTTCCAGGCCTTCTTAATGCAGGATCCAAAGCATTTGGCCTGTTTGTTGCTCCTATAACAACTACCTTGCCTCTGCCCTTCAATCCATCCATGACTGACAAGAGCTGGGCAACCATCCTGCGCTCCACTTCTCCGTAAGTATCCTCTCTTTTAGGGGCTATTGCATCTATCTCATCAATGAAAATAATTGATGGGGCATTTTTCTCTGCTTCCTCGAATATATCCCTTATTCTTTTTTCTGTTTCACCATACCACTTGTTTGTTATTTCTGGACCGTTAATCAAAATGAAGTTTGCCTCTGACTCGTTTGCAACTGCCTTTGCCAGTAATGTCTTGCCAGTTCCAGGGGGCCCGTGAAGCAAAACTCCGCGAGGCGGATCCACACCAAGTGTTTCAAATATCTCAGGATGCTTCAGTGGAAGCTCAACCATTTCCCTTATTTTTTTAACTTCATCTTCCAACCCGCCAATGTCCTCATAGGTAACCTCAAGAACTTTTTCATCTGTAACCTCGACTGCTTTCGGAGAAACCTTGACAACTGTATTTTCTGTTATTATTGTGGCCTGCTTTGGAGCGCAGTCAGCAACTATAAATTTAAGGCCAGCAAATCCAAAATTGCCCATGAATCCTTCCTCAAAAACATTGAAAATTTCCTCGAAAGGACTTCCTGACAATGATCTTCTTCTTCTCTGGGCTCCGCCAGGGACTATAATGTCACCTTTTACAACAGCCCTTCCAAGAAGTGAGCGCTTGAAAACATATGGATCGCCTTGAATCATGACACCCTGCTGTACAGGGGCTATAGTAATTGCTTTCGCCTCCTTGACATCAGCTTTTCTGATTTTAATAAGCTCGCCAATGCCTGTTTTGGCATTTCTCCTTGTGATGCCATCCATTCTTATAACAGCCTGGCCAATATCAGCTGGATAAGCTCTATCAGCAATAGCAACAGTTGTTCTTCCGCCTTCTATTTCAATAATATCCCCGGGCTTGACATTAATAGAACGCATTGTCTGGCTGTCAACCCTGACTATACCTTTGTAGGCCTCTTCCTGCAGTGCCTCCTGGACTTTGAGCTTGATGTCTTTTTCTGTCATTTTTAATGTAATACCTCCAAATTTAATAAATCTTCCTCTTTTTCCTGAAAAATATGCTTAATTTGCCAGGCTCCTCAAGCATCAGCCTCAGCATTCTGTTCATCTCCTTGTCAATCTCCTCGCTCATCTCCTCCATTTCCTCTTCAAATTCTATGATCTCTCTTGGGATTGAGATTGTATAGGAATTGCCAACCATCCTGAGCTTGACATTGAATTCTCGCTCTTTTAACCTCTTGAAATCCTCGTATTCTTTCTCATCAGCAGGATGAATCCATGTTTTATTGCACGAAGCGCATGTCCATCCCCTCATGGCAAAGCCGTTCCTCGGCACAGCAGTCTTCTCAGTCTTCTTGTTGCAGTTATCGCATACAATTGTTGTTGACTCGTACATATCTGGCATTTTTTGAGTATATTATATGTGTATACCTTATGTATACACCTCTTATATTTAAAGATTTCGGAAAGGTTTATATATAAGTTATAATTTATAAATTATATGAAAACTATAGCCCTACAAGAAAGAACCTATGAGTTACTGGATGAACTCAAAAAAAAGGAAAAAACTCCTTCATTCAACGAATTAATCTTGAGAATAATAAGAAGAACAAAAGAAACACCTGTATCCCTGTTTGGCACCTTGAAAGAAAAAACAAAAAGATTTACTACAGCAGAAAGGCATGAGATTTGGGGAGAAGAGGTATGAGTGTTGTTTTTGACACCTATGCATGGATAGAGTATTTTTTGGGTTCTGAAAAAGGAAAAATAGTTGAATCCTATTTAAAAGAAAAACCAATAACCCCTTTTATAGTGCTTTTAGAGTTAAGTTATCGCGCTGACAAAGAGGGGTGGGATTTTAAGAAATATCTAGACTTTATTAAATTAAACTCAAAGGTTACAGGATTAACTGAAGATTTTATTCTGGACTTCGGATCTCTATACAACAAAACAAAAAGAAAGATACCAAAGATTGGCATGGCAGATATAATAATACTGATGACATCTGTAAAAGAAAACGCAAGTATCTTAACAGGCGACAGTCATTTTAAAGACCTTAAAGACGTTATATTTATAGGATAAAACTTTTAAAATGCAACTAAACAATTTTTTAGGCGGCTATGAAGGAGTAACATGCATCTACGGCAAAGCTGGAAGTGGAAAAACAACATTGGCAATTATGTCTGCACTTGAACTTGCAAGGGAAAATAAAAAAACATTATTTTTTGACACTGAAAACGGTTTTTCTGCTGAAAGATTCAGGCAGATGGCTGGAAATGACAATAACAACCTTCTTGAAAAAATATTCGTCCTGAAAGTTAATGGCTTCAAAGACCAGCAAGAGCAAATTAAAAAATTAGGCGAACTTATTAAGAAGGGAAAATTTTCCTTCGTTGTTGTTGACACTTTAACAAGCTGCTACAGAAGGCTGCTGAGGAATAAAGCTAACCTGGCAAACGGCATGCTGATAAGCCAGATGAGGATACTGAAAGAAGTCGGCAGGTCTGTTCCTGTTTTAATTTCAACGCAGGTTTACGATGATATTGAAAAAAATGAGATAAGGCCCATTGGCGGGAAAATAATTGAGAGGGATAGCAATAAAATAATGTTTCTGAAAAAAGATCCAAGGATTATAAAAATAACAAAGCCTGAGGAAA
>CAYIQA010000015.1:7671-10151 GCA_964365475.1 Candidatus Woesearchaeota archaeon
AACTTTCCCCTTCTTATTACTAAGTCACCCTTACTGCATACAGGGCACACGCCAACCCTGCTCATCTCCATTCTTGTTTCTTTTGTAGCTTCTAACAATCCAGCGCCTATCTTTTTTTCATTATTCTTAAATTTTTTCAGAGTTTTTTCAAGCACTTCTTTTGATTCATCAAGAACTTCTTCCTTCTTTTTCTTCCCCTCCATAATCAAGTCCATCTCGTATTCAAAATGCCTTGTTAATTGCTCATCAAGGATTTCCGGGCAGTATTTCTCAAGGGTCTTAACAATTGAAACGCCTAGAGTCGTTGCCTCAATTGACTTTTCTTTTATGTAGCTCCTTTGGTAAAGGTTGTCTATAATCTGGGCTCTGGTGCTCTTGGTGCCCAAATTTTTTCTTTCAAGCTCCTTGATAAGGGACGCTTCTGTATATCTTCTCGGGGGCTTTGTGAAATCTTCAAGGAGATCTATTTTTTTCTTCTCGACTTTCTGGTTTTTCTCAAGCTTTGGAAGCTCCTGCTCTTTTAGTGAAGCATAATGATAAATGTTATACCATCCCTTGTCTATAATCGTGACTCCCTTTGTTGCGAATATCTCATCCCCAACATTAATCTTGACATCTGTAGTCTCCCTCTTCAGGAATGTGGAGAAGCATGCCAGGAATCTTCTGGCAATTAGGTCATAGACCTTTGCTGCCCTGTCAGTCAGCTTTTTATGCTCGCCTGTTGTAAAAATTGCTGGATGAGCTGGATCTGTCTTGCTGCCTTCTGAAGGGGTAAGCTTATTTTTTATTTTTAACAAGGATTCGCATATTTCTTTGTATTCCCTTACCTTGCTTAAGCTTTTCAATATTTTTTCAAAACCCAAAGATGCTGGGAGCTTTTGTGATGATGTTCTAGGATAAGAAATTAAGCCCGATGTGTACAAATCCTGGGCAATAGACAGCGTCTCTTTTGGAGATACACCAAAGCACCTGTAGGCCTCTGTCTGCAGTGTTGTCAGGTCAAATGGCGGAAGCGGGGGCACAGAAGAGCTTTTCTTCTCAACTGATAAAACAATGGCAGCTTTTCCTTTTGTGTTTTTTATTACAAAGTCTGCCTTCTTCTTTTCTGTAAATCTCCCTGCAATGTGCAAAGCAGATATTTTTTCTCCTTTGACTTCGCCGCTGAGCTTCACTTCCCAGAATGGCTCTGGCTTGAAATTCTGGATTTCCCCCTCTCTGTCAACTATAATTTTTAATGCCGGACCCTGGACTCTGCCGATTGAAAGAAGTTTGAACAGGCCAGCCCGCTTTACTGCGAGAGTCAGCGCTCTCGAGAGATTAATCCCCCACACCCAATCTGCAATGTGCCTTGTCTCTCCAGCCTCTATCTGAGGAAAATCCAGGTGCGGCATTGCGTTTTCATAAGAATCAATGAGCTCGTCTTTTGTGAGTGTTGAGAACTTCATCCTCCTGGCGTCCTTTTTTCCTGCAATAAATCTCAGGCAATTGTATCCAATAAGGCTTCCTTCAATATCAAAATCAGTTCCAATTACAAAGGAGTCTGATTTCTTCGCAAGCTTTTCAAGAACTTTCAGGTATTTTTCTGAAAAATCTGACTTCTTGTTTATTTCATAGCTCGGCTTCCACTCTATTTCCCAAATCGGATAAGTCCAGCCGCTTTTGTTCTTCTCAGCCAAATTAAAAAGATGCCCGACAGCGCAGCCAACAAGAATTTTCCTGCCATTACGCTCAAGCTCGTAGTAAGGCACCTTGTTCTCTAGATACTTCTTTGGCTTTCCAAGTGCAGAGGCTATCTTCTGGGCCTGCGCTGGCTTTTCACATATTATTAATTCTGCCATGAAAAACAGTCTTTGTGACGCTGCCTATATAAAAGTTACGCACGCTTTTTTGCCCTTTTCTTTGCCCCTATCTTATGCGATACAAACAGGAAGATGGCAAGAACAGTTATCACTATCAGCGGCACTAACAACGAATATTTTGGCACGCTTATACTCAGTGTTATCTCCTCTGGATACTCCAAAACAGTCTTGTTTTCTTCCCTGGCTATTTCCTTCTTGCTTTCTATTGTCTTCACTTCAACCACAATTATAACTTCCTTCTTTATGTTGCTGTTTTCAACAACAATCCTGCCGCTGTGAATGCCCTCTTTGGTAACTTTTATCTCAAATGGCACAACCATTTCACTCTTGAACGGAATTATGACGCTTTCCTCGCTGACCTTGATCATGCCTTCAAGCCCGGATGTGCTTATATGATACTTGTCCCTCACATTGCCGGGATTCTTTATCATGAAGTCATTCTTTATTGTTTCCCCAACTTCTGCCTTAATTGTTATCTTCTTCGGCTCAACACTGAAATTGACCCTGCCAGTGCCGCCACCTCCACCGCCCCCACCACCAGTGCCGCCACCCGAGTCGCCTCCACCAGGAGTTTCCTCTGACTGGTAATTCGAGAAGCCAGTGGCATTAAAGCTTAAGTTG
>CAYIQA010000016.1:0-7903 GCA_964365475.1 Candidatus Woesearchaeota archaeon
TTAATGTCAACAGAAAGTTATGGTGGCAATGCACTATCCTTTACAATAAAAGGGAAAAACTACCCAGGTATAGCCGCCAATTTCTATTATGACCCAAATAGTGGGAAGATCGCCGAATTTGCTAATAGTCAGACCACTCAAGGCACATTCGAGAAAGCAAGAGTCTGGGCTGCAGTTGACCTATTTGATTATGCTGGATGGAATCATGGCTACAAAATAATGAAGCTGATCTTCGACCACGCCCCTACAGAGGCAGCAAAAGAAAGCATCTTAGAAACTGCAAAGAGGTTTAATGGCGACAACTCAGATATTGAAATTATAATCTTATTTGAATAAATATGGAGATTGTATCACAGCCTGTCAACTAGTTCTGGAGTCCCAGCTGCAACAAGCCTGGCTACCTGCAGAGATGTCTGCTCTAAATCACCGCTCCTCATAAAGAAGTGCAATGCACTGGAAGAAGGGTTTCTTTTCTCTGTATTCCTGATTGTATTAGCCCTCTTTTCATAATTTTTTCCCCCGTCATCATCAAAGTTAAGCACTGCTGATTCGTAAGAAACGACGCATCTTCCATCAACAAATCTGGCTATTAAATTGCCGCGCAGAAATCTCTCAACGCCAATATAGTCCAGTAAATCCAAGGTTGGCAGGCTATTTACCCTGTTTGGAAAATATCTGTTATGCTCTGGACTTCTGTCTATGCCCTCTAAAACACATATGTACTTTAACCCTTTTTGATCCATAACCTTAGAAGCAGCCACAACTTCAAACTCAAATTTAGCTAAACCCCTCTCTAAACGCGGAATAACATAATCTCCTGATATACCCTTTTCTCTTTTACCGGGTCTAGCATGTCCACCATAAGCTCTTACAACATCCCCAATAAACCCCCTAACAATGGGCTTTATTTCTCGCCTGATTCTTTCTTTCTCGTCCATAAGCAGGAATAAGCGCGCTGCCTTTATAAATCTTTCTATTTTTTCACTTCTATTTAGTTATAACAAAACCCTTTATACACACCTAAGGGTTATTTATATATGCCAGACAAAGCCCTAGAAGAAGAGATTAAAGCCTATCTGGAAAGCGCAAAAAAGAGCAAAGTGCCAAAAGACAAGATATACCAGGAATTCAAGAAAAAGGGCTATCCCGACTATGTTATAGAATACTACCTGGCAAAATACTTCAATAAAAAATCCTTCAATCTTGAAAAGATTATAGTAATCCTGATAGGGATAGCTGCAATAGCATTCATAGTATACTTGGTTTCATCACTGGCAGGCTCGCAAAAATGCACAACAACAGAATGCTTTGCCCTAAAGGCGGAAAACTGCGAGAAAGCAGGGCTTGAAAGGGTTGAAGACGGCAGCACATTCAACTACAAAACAAACAATTGTGTTTTGACAAAAACAGCTGCAAAAATATCAGATCTTGAAACATCGCAGGTAAAAAGCCTGCTGGAAGGAAAATCATTAACCTGCACCTATCAGAAAAATAATTTCAACATGAACTGGCTCAACACATTGACTCTAAGCCTGGATAAATGCCAAGGCCCGCTGAAAGATGGATTGATGAATTTGCTAAGCCCTTAACAAATAACAAATATTTCTCACAGATCTTCCGGAAAATTTACGAAAAATTAACCAAAAGGTTTAAATATCACTTTGTATATACAAAGTATTACCATGCAGGTATTAAACATAAAAATTGATGGGGACTTACTGAAAGAGATAGATGGCAAGCTAAAGAAGAATAGATACAGCACTAGGACAGAGTTTGTAAGGGAGGCTATAAGGGACAAACTAAGCCAGCTTGAAAGAGATAAGATGTGGGAAGAATTTGAAATAGTAAGGAAGAAAAATAAACATAAGACTACTGATGAGCAGATTCACAAAACTAGGGAGAAGTTGGCTAAGGAGTTAGAGGCAGAACTCAAATAAGATCTTCTGGAGCTTTTGTTAAGACAATATCTTTTAATTTCTTAAAATCCCTATCCCTACTTATTAATATTGCCATACTATCCCTGGCAATTATTGCATGAAGTGCATCAAATAAAGGTATATTTCTTTTGTAAGCAAGGTCTTTTGCTCTGCCTGCTTGTTTTTTATTGGAATGAATGTATATTAATACCCTTCTAAACGGTAAGAAAAAAGACTTTATCTCAAAAGGAGAATAACCAAAATCAATCAATTCTTTTATTATTGGTCCAGAATAGAGTATTTTATCCCCAAACTCAGATATTTTATCAACTAACTTTATTGCCAGTTTTCCTTTGTCTAGACCTGGCTCTATTCTTTCCTCAAACAAATCAATCCATATTGAGGTATCAAAATAATAGTTGACCATAATAAAAAGACAGCAAAACTCTTTAAGAAGATTGCTGAGAAAAATCCGGAAATCTTACGGTTTAAACACTCAAGCTGGCTTCAAGAATCTCTTTTGCCCTTTCAATATCTTTCCTCTCAACCTCGCTTCTGAGCTCGCATCTTGCAGAGGCCTTAGCTAGTTTCTCAATGGTTCCAATCATTCTGTTGTCAATGTCTCTTACGCTCCTGACAATCTTTGCCTTGAGCATGTGAACATAAGTCTTAATCCCGTCTTCAAAGTCCATGCTCATGTGAACATTTATTCCAAGAGCATACTCAACATAGCTCTTCACAAAGTCAATATCCTCCTTTTTAATATTCTCAACGCCCTTCACAGCTCTTCCCCCGCCCTTTGTTGCTGCATCATTCCATCTGTTGTAGAAAACCAGGTTAAACCTGTTCATGAAATAATTGTCAATAGGGGTCTGCCTCCTCAAGCCAGCATATACCCTGGAAAATTTCCCGCCAATGGGCCTTGCAGCTGCCAATGCCCTTATTCTTGCAGTCTTCACCCCATGCTCGTCTACAACAACCCCGTTTTCCATGGCATTGATTAGGAAGGTTCTGTAGTCTTTCTTCATGCTGTTGAGCTCGTCAATGGCAATTATTCCCAGGTCAGTTGCTGCCAGCATGCTTCCATCCTCAACCTCTAGACCTATGCAGCAGTTTACCTTGTTTGCAAACATCTCTGCGCTCTTGAAAAAATAATGCGAGTCCAGTCCTTCATCATTGAAAAGCAGAATATGCAGGTTTTCCCTTGAAAACATCTGCAGGCAGATTGCCTTTTTCACTCCCTCAAGACCGATCACATTTCTGGCAATCATTCTTGTTATTGTTTCAAAGGCAGTATCCTTAAACCTTTCAAACCAGTTTAAGCCAACTTTCCTTTTGAGCTTAAGGTTTATGCCATCAATAAATTCCCCCAAGATTTTATCATCAGAAGCCAGCTGCAGGTATTCATTGTCAACAAAAAAGCTGAATCCGGCTCTTGCAATGTCAAATCTCACCCTGTCAAGCTTCAGCAGCTTTTTGACCTCGCTGTATTCATCCTCGTCCCTCAGATAATCCAAAGAAAACTTCTGATCCTCTGTAAGAGGCTTCAGGAGCTTGATCCACTCAGACAGGCCCATGTTTAGATTTTTCTTTCAAGTTTTTTTATCTCGCACATCCCAACAGGATATATTTTGTTGGCCGCATCCCTTATATCTTTCTGGACTTTGTTGTGCATAATAGAGTTGATTAAGTCAGCAGCATTCATGTTTTTAAATCCTTCTGTCAGATTTTTCCTGACAAGCTCTCTTATGTCACTCAGAACTGACCTTTTTGTATAGTATCTCGCTATTATTAGTGGCTTGACTCTGAACTGAACATTGTCCTTGCTTATAACCAGGAAAGAATCTTCAATCTTCCCGCCGCTTCTTCTTGTTATTCTCCTTATATACGCCCCGCTTAGTTCATACCCTACAATCTCTGTGTTTGCCTTTTCATTTTTCACATCAGTTATTTTCAGGTGCACCTTGATATTCTGCTTCTTGGGGTCATTTGTCAGGCTCATTAGGCTGACAATTAATTTTCTTCCCACAAGCTGGCTGATATCTTCACAAATAGATTCTCCGACCTCAACATTGTTGAACTCCTTAGGAGCCAGGATGCTTACCCATTTCTTCTTCTTGATTTTTATCTCTGCTTTTGTTATTCCTTCCTTCTTGTGCTTGGCCATGGAAATGAATTTCCTCAGCAACCTTAATAAAACTTTCGCTTGGAAAATTTCCTGAAAACAAGTGCTATTAAGCAGCCTCCTGCACTGCAAGCTTGTCAAGAATCCCAACTGTATTTTTAATGAATTCCTGCTCCTTCTCCTGCTTTATTGTGGCCCCAGCAGCAAAGCTGTGCCCTCCGCTGTATCCACCCAAGTCCTTCACAACATTATTTAGTATCTCCGCAGCATTTAACCCCTTTTTGTTTGCTCCGCCAATCCTGGCGCTTATCTTGGTGCTGTCATCTAGTCCGTGCGCCAGGCCTATAACTAGTATCCCGTCATCATACACATTGCTCCTGCTTATCAAAGAGCATAAAGTTCCAATGATCTGGTCGCTCACATTCTCTTCTGCGTTTATCAGCACATAACAACCATTTTCTTTGACTGCCTCTTTGCCCCTGTTCCTGTAAAACCAGTCAAGGGCCCTTATCAAGTCTGTTAAATACTGCTTGTTAAGAGAAATTGCCATTTCCTTGCATACTTTGTTGCCTAGGCACGTGCCGATGGCAAGCCCGGCCTTGTTCATCCTGACGCAGCAGTTAAGCAAGGAACTGAACTCCCTTGCATCTCTTGTCATACTGTCTTCATCCTCATCAGTGATGATATATACCGGGCCGTAAAGCTCGTCGCTGTCATCGCTTCCAAATCTTCTTGTTGCAACAGCTGTTATCAGATTCTTGATCTCGGTTTCGTTTAAGTCTCTCAGTCTTCTGAATTTCCCGCCAGAATCCTTGACTTTTATCCCAGCATCTTCAAGAAATTTTATTGCGCTTCTTTCATCGCCAGTAACTCCAGGTATGTATGGGGATGTCGTGTATTCAAACACCTTGTGCAGGGGCTTGGTTTGCATCCCGAATATTCTCAGGTCCTGCACAACATTTAATTTTCCAGAGACTATTGCCTCGTCAAGAACATCCTGGTTAATTCCTGAAAAGCCATGGTTCTCCTGCGCATCACCAATAGCCCCAACAACTGCAAGATAAGCCTCTGACTTGTTAAGCTCGTTAAGCTCTCTCGCAAAAATGTAAGCAACACCTGCAGCGCTTGCCTCCCTGAGTCCGCTTACCCCGTGAAGATAGGGATTAATATGAACAACCCCAGTTTCCTTGTTTTCAGGAACGTGGTGATCAAAAACAAAAACAGGCCTGCCAAGCTCCTCGATGAGCGAGATGTTCCTGCTTCCTATGTCACAGAAAAAAAACACATCATAGCTCTCATTTTTAAGTTCATTAATGAGTTTTTTATTAACCTGCCTGACAATGGATGCAACAAATTTTATTTTCTCCCTCTGCAGCGCCTTTATCAGTATGGAAACAGCAGCAACCCCATCAGAATCCTGGTTGCCTATAATCCTTACAACCCTGGCATTCAGGCCTCTAAAAGTTTCAACTGCCTGCTTGATAGAATCTTCAAACATGTTACCCCCCCATTATAAGAGCATAATGCCTAATTTAAAACTTACTCTAAAAGAAGCTTTGCCTTGTCTCTCACAAAGAACCAGTCCCCTGGCAGCATCCCCTCTTCCTTATAGTACCTGGCAAGCCTTTTTATCTTGCTCTCAGTTATCATTAAACCCCTCTTAGCAGTTTCGTCCTTTTTATTAGCCTCAAGATGTTTCATAAGCTCAACATTTCTTCTTATCAAATCTCTTAGGTCATCAGGCAGTTTAGGGCTCATCTTGTTTTCCTTAAGAATTGTCTTGATGTTTTTCCCTGCTGCAAGCCTTACATCTGGAACCCCGTAAGTATCCCTCAAATGCATCCCTACAAGAGAGGAACTGTATCCCTGCCTTGCAAGCTTAAGAACAAGCTGCTCCACTTCCTTAGCCTCATATCTGACCCAGCTTGGCTTTGCTTTCCTGATTGGTTTTTTGCTGCCAGCCACTCCTTTTCTTCTAGAGTACATTCTTGCCATTTTTAATCCAATACCTAAAACATTAATTTATAAGCCTTCTTATTCAGTTTATTTCAGCTTATTTTGAAGACGCTGTCCCCTCTTCTGCACTCTTGATTGACTTTTATGCCTACATCACTCCCTTTCTTAGCTTCCTTAACTGGCTTGTGCTCTATCTGCATGCTTTCAACAGCCTGCTCAAAGTCCCTTGTTCCGCCCTTTATTTTTATCTTATCCCCCACTTTCAAGGGAGCATCAAGCTTCATAGCTATTACTCCTACTTTTGCATAATAGTCAAACACCTTTCCAACAATCTTATCTGCCATATATGCACCCCCATTCCTTGTAATCAGAGCTATTATTTAAAGATTATGATATACTAACCATAAATAAAAGTTCTGTATACTATAGATCCATCAACTATAAGCCCTAAAACTCCTATAATTAATAGAAGAATAAGCCCCCACCTAGGCAAGGGCTTTTTCATTTTTAAAGCCCAGATTGAAATTACTGTTATAAAAAAGAATACCAGTAATCCAAAAATATCATAAAATTCTGGTTGTTCAAATATCATTTTTTGCCACCAAAGAATTCATGCAAGCTGCCCCACATTTCATCTACCCTTCTCTCCAAAGCCCGGCAATCTATTAAACCCCTCCTTTGAAGCACTTCCACATAATAATCTGGAGGGTAGCTACCCCCATTTTTTGGCCCATAACAACCATTCCCTCTTCTTGTTGCCCTTCCTTTATTTTTAGTATAAGTTCCTGGCCAGGAAAATTCTATAGCAAGTATGCAAGAATTATCAAAAAGAGATTCAAACATTCCTGAAAGACCTGCTCTTTTAATGTCTCGCCTCCTTAAATCAAGGGGTTGTTTTCCTAATTTTTTAGCCAAATCATGTAAGAAGTGATAAGCATTTAGGAGACCTTGGGGACCTTCCCACTTGCCTTTATAACGAATTTCATTCCAGGGTATATCTGAAAAAATATCTCTAACTAAATCACCAATTCTGCAACCATATACTGAAACAAGAAAACTAATTAATCTGTATTCTCTAAGGATATCTTCTCTAGGTACACTTGCTTCTGCAAATTCCTGCGGGGATATCTTTAAATGATTTAATAAAAATCTAATATATTTTTTTGCCCTGTCTCTCCTGCCTTGGACATAGTTCATTGGGAATTTTTTTCTAGCTCCAACTAGTACATTAGCATAAACAACCATTTCTTCGTCTGACAGATCCATAGCAGTAACTACCCCAATACGGTCTTTTAGTTCTGTTCTTGGAAGATGTGTTAAATCTAAATCAAATAACCTCACCCCTCTTTTTTCAACAAGAATTTTTAAAGAATCTGCTTCCTTGTCTGAAAAATTCCTGCTTATATTGTGACATATCCCTTCAAGGTCTTCTATTTCCTGCACGCCATTCTCATGAGCTGGGAGCAAATCAACTAAAGGAACTTCTTCATCTCCTTGTCCAACCAAATGTACTTCCCTTTTTCTTGGAGTCTGATTCTTGAGAACACCAAATATTCCATATCTTATTGCAGCTCTTACATATCTTACAATATCAATCTTATCTGGATGACTTTCAAAAACATTCCACACTGCAATTCTTCCAGCTTGCAATAAATCATCTAAATCACAATATTTTCTATTCCAAGGCCACATTCTATAATAGAGATGAGCAGCCTTTCTAACATCTGTTTCATATCTTTCAATAATTTGTGTTTCTTCTAGTTCCCCCATTTTCAGATTTAAGATTAACTTGCTTTTAAAGATTATCATAGTCCCGGGAGGATTTGAACCTCCGTCAAAGCCTCCAAAGGGCTCTATCCTTGGCCACTAGACGACGGGACTATTAACCTAAATCCTAAGAACTAAC
>CAYIQA010000016.1:8003-10090 GCA_964365475.1 Candidatus Woesearchaeota archaeon
CTCTATCCTTGGCCACTAGACGACGGGACTATTAACCTAAATCCTAAGAACTAACCTTAAAAACCTTTTCTATCACTTAAAGAAATTACTTCTTTTTTCTTCTCTTGTATCTTCCCCTCTTCTCAACCTTCTCAAGCCTCTCAAGAACTTCATCGTGCCTGCTGTATTTTTTATAACCCTCAAGAACTTTACCAAAGCTTTTCTCAGCATGCTCATGATGCCTTCCTTCCAGAGCTTGCCTCAAGAGATGCAGATCAACAGCCTTATCCTCAATTTTGTCAGAGATAAAGCTCAGCCCAAAGTCAACAAAGTAAAGATTTTCATTCAATATCATGTTGTTTGTTGTCAAGTCCCCGTGAATTATGTTGTGCTCATGCAGCTTAGCGATATTCTCACCAATTTTCAGGCATATTTTATCCCTTTTATTAGAGCCAATCTTGTCAAATATATTTTTCAGCGTTTCCCCTTCAATAAAATCCATTTTGATTATCATGTTCCTCTCGTCAACATTTATTATTTTAGGAGCAAAATCCACCTTCTGCATTATCTTTGCCTCCCTTCTTGTCCTGAAGAGCCTTAACTTGTCATCTATTTCAGAAATCCTGTAGTTCTTCTTTATTCTGTCTTTTACTAAAAAGTCTCCTTCCTTGTATAAAACAGCTTCAGCACCCCTGCTTATTATTCGCTTCTGCATTTTTCACAAAAGTAATCTCCAACGGATTCCCCTTTTCTGACATGAAAGCCAAATCCGCATCCCCAGCACTGGACGTACACAAAATCACCCCTCTACATCCCTGCTTTCTTGAACTTCCCCATCTTCTTCATAAGCTTCTGCATATCCGGGCTTTTCTCGCCCTTCATCAGTTTCATCAGTTTCTTGCTTTGTTTGTAGTGCTTAAGCAGATCCCTGACTTCGCCAGTAGAAACCCCTGCACCCTTGGCAATTCTTTCTATTCTGGATGCATTGTCAAGAATCTCCGGGTCCTCAAGCTCCTGTTTTGTGCAGCTGTTCATGATATATCTCCATTTCTTAAGCTTGTCTTCCTGCACATTCAATGCCTCTTTAGGAATATTAAATCCACCAAGCCCGGGAATTAAATCAAGAATTTTGTTCAAAGGCCCCATCTTGTTCATTGCGCTTATCTGGTCATACAGATCAATCAAGTTAAACTCTCCTTTAAGCATTTTCTTGCCAATGTCTTCAGCCTTCTCCTCTTCAATAGCCTCTTTTGCCTTTTCAAGCAGTGCTTCCAAATCACCCATCCCCAATAATCTGGAAACAAATCCTTTGGGATTAAAAACCTCAAAGTCATTCATCTTCTCCCCGACGCCTATAAATTTTATTGGAGCTCCCGATGCATTGCATGCAGTCAGTGCACCTCCGCCCTTGCCTGTTCCGTCAAGCTTTGTCACTATAATCCCGCTTATATTGCAGCTTTTGTGGAACTGATCTGCCTGCTTCTGCGCTGCCTGGCCTATATCTGCGCTTATCACCAAAAGCCTTTCCTCAGGCTTTATCTCTTTGTTCAGCTCCTCAATCTCCTCAACTAAATCTTTGCTCAGCGCGTCTCTTCCTGCTGTGTCTATTATCACCAAATCAAACTTCCCAAGATATTTCTCATGCTGCCTGTAAACCTTCAGGGCATTTTTCTCTGCTTTGTTAATAAAAACAGGAACACCGACCTTCTTCCCAACCTGCTCAAGCTGCGCAGCAGCAGCCGGCCTGTGCACATCCAGACCGAGAAGAGCAATTTTGTTTCCCCTTTTTGCATAATAACTAGCCAATTTCCCTGCGGTTGTTGTCTTGCCAGAGCCAAAGAGCCCGAGCAGCATTATCTTGAAGGGCCTTTTATCAATCTGAATCTCCTTTTTCTCCTCGCCCAAAAATCTGACAAGCTCCTCATATACAATTTTTATAAGATGCTCCCTTTTTGTTATTGTCTCCGGAGTTTTTTCCTTCAAGGCCCTCTGCTTTATGCCCTCGCTAAGCTGGAAAACAAGGCTTACATTCACATCAGCCTGAAGCAATGCCCTCTGAATGTCCTTGACAAGTTCCTCAACAAGCTTGTCGCTAACAAATATCGCGC
>CAYIQA010000017.1:0-9667 GCA_964365475.1 Candidatus Woesearchaeota archaeon
GGACTCTCGCCCAGCAAAATGTTTGTAGAATATAGCCAGTCGAGAGAGGAAATCTTTTCTATTTATGTAATGAACAACGGCGATACAGCCATAGATGCCCACCTTTATGCGGATGGAAGATATGAAGATCTTATAGAACTGCCGTTTGAGATAATCAGGCTTGGGATTGGTGAAGTAAGAGAAGTGAAAATTAAAATAAGTTTCTATAAGGGGGTAATCGAGCCTGGCGAGCAGCATGTCAAGATAGGGGTGATAGCAGAGCCAGTTGGGCTGGGTGTTTCCCAAACAGGAATCGTTCCAAAAACTGCTGTTGAGATGAAAGTCAAGTTTGATGTCCCTTACCCTGGGAAATATGCATCTTTGCTGCTGGCAATTCCTGACATAAACGCTGGCGAAGACCTTCCTGTAAGCCTTAAGCTAAGGAACCTTGGCAAGGAGACTATAAACAATGTCAAGGGCGAGATATTTCTGGAAGAAGATGAAAATCTTGCAGGGAAGATTGAATTTGGGATGAGGAATATACTGCCGAAGACAGATGCAGAATACGGCACTGTTGTTAACACTACTGGCTTTAAGCCTGGGAATTACAAGGGCATAGCAATAGTTGACTATGATGGCCTGAAGGCAGCGTCAGAGGTTGATTTCAGGATAGGAAGCTTGTTTGTTAATCTGACAAATCACTCCAAGTATTTTGAGAAGGATTCTATAACCCCGTTTGACTTGCACATACAAAACAGGTGGAACGGGAAAATTGACAATGTAAATGCTGACATAATCATAAGCAGGGAGGGAAATCAGGTAGTTTCCATGAAAACACCAAGCATAAACCTGAATCCCTGGGAGGCCAGCATACTGAGGACTTACTGGGACACGCATGGCCTTGAGAAAGGGGAATATGATGCGCTGGTGAAAATAAATCATCTTGGCAGCAGCTCAGACTACAATTTGAAGGTCTATATCTATGAGAAGATAAAAATAGACATAACTTATATATTGATAGGGATAATAATACTGATAATACTGGTTGATATATTATGGCTATGGAGAAGAAGGAAATCAGAAGAGCAGCAGCACTAATCATTATTGCCATATTGCTTACTATAGCTGCAACTATTTTTGTTTACTTTGCTGTGTTTGACGTGGCAGTTCTCAGGTTTGACTTTCAGGTCGGGGACTATGCAGGCATAAATGCTGATACAGACATGCTGCACTTCGGAACAGGATATCCCGGGAGCTACCTTGAAAGACATCTTACAATAAAGGCAGACGAAGATGCCTTCATCAGAATAAAGTCAACGCTTGATTATGTTTACCCAGAAAAAAATAGTTTTGTAATGTACAGGGGGGAAAACAAAACCATTTACCTTAGGGTTTCAATTCCAGACAAAGCTGAAAAAGGTCTTTATGAAGGGAAAATAGCCATATTCACAAAGAGCCTGTGAGAAAAATGAAAATCGCAAGGAATGCATTGGGGACAATACTAGTATTGTTTCTAATTTTATCTATTTACGGGGTTTATGATGCTGTCAGGCTTGAAGATAAGGTTACTGGGGGGGCTGTAACCTCCGGAGGCGAGGTCAGGATATTTTTCACAAACGTAACTGTTGTTGAGAGGCCCCGCATGTTTGACGCCCCGCCTGCTGGCGTGAAAAAAGTGATAGACTTCAGGCTGGAACCGGAATTTATAGACATTAAAGTTCCGGTCGGCAAGGTCTATGCTGGAAAATTCACAATAATAAATGAAGCGCTGGACAAGGTGAGGTTTTTTGTCAATGTCGAAGGGGTTGACAAGATACTTAGTCTTGCCGATACTGAGTTTGTCATGAGGGAGAAGAGCAGGTATGAAGTGCAGTTTCTTGTCGCTGCCAGCAGGGCTGGCGTCTATATGGGGGGGATAGTTGTCGGCGCTGGGACAAAAGAAAAGAGAATACCAGTGATCATAGAGGTTTACAGGGATGAGCCGGTATTTGATGTCGAGTTTTACATAACAGAAGATGACAAAAGCATTTACCAGGATGACGACGTAACCGGAAGAGTGAAGATTTACAATCTTGTTGACGATCGTGGAGAGGTTGATGTGGATTATACAATCAAGGACTTAGACAACAAAATAATTACCCAGGAGAAAGAGAAAAAAACATTCTCCAAGAGGATATCATATGACAAGACAGTGGACCTTCCAGACAGTCTCCCTGTTGGCGAGTATATCTATATTGTAGAAGCAAAGTACAAAGACAAGGCAGATGTTGCAAGCGACAGGTTCAAAATAACAAACAGGCCAATAGTCATAGAGCAGCCTGTGGAGGTTATCATGCCTAACAAGATTATACTGGCAATACTAATCTTGATAATAATATTCATGTTGTGGTGGGTGCGGCATAAACACAAGAAAGAATAAAATAATTAAGGCAAGATTAAGGTTAAGGCAGCTTGAGGCTCACAACTTTTGATACTGCATTCTCCTGCATTGTTACGCCATAGATTATTGAGGCGTCTGTGACTATCGCGTCGTTGTGCGAAATAAGGAGGTACTGGGCATCTTGTGAGTATTTGCTTACGAGCTTCGAGAGCAGCTCTGAATTTGTTTTGTCAAGGGCTGCGTCTACCTCGTCAAGGAAGTAGAATGGCGCGGGCTCAAATTCCTGGATGGCAAATATAAATGCAAGCGCTGTTAAAGTTTTTTCTCCGCCAGACATGGCCCTTATGTCCAGATATTTATTTCCTGCCATCTTCAGCTTGACATCCACACCGCCCTCAAATGGGTTTTCCTTGTTTTCAAGCTCCAAAAAGGCCTGGCCTTTTGTTGACAGTGACAGGAAGATATTTTCGAAATTGCTCGTGATCTCCCTGAAGGTCTTCATGAACCTGCCTTTCTTCTTTGAATCTATTTCCTGCATCATGCTGAGAACTGCTTCCTTCTCCTGCTTGAGCCTTTCAGCCTTGTTGAGGAGTTCTTCATATTCCTTTTCAATGCTCTCGTAAATTTCCAGCGCCCTCAGATTTACGTTGCCCATCTCAATCATCAGCTTCTCAAACTTCTTTATCTCAGACTTCAGCTCGTCTTCAGAAATGCTGTGCCTCAGGGATGTGCCCTGATAAGGCTCATATTCCTTCTGCAGGGATTCAAGCTCTGCTATTATTTTTGCCCTTGAAATATTTGCGTTGTTTACTTTTGATTCGATTTCCCTTATTTTTTCTTCTTCTGATGATATTGCAACCTCTCTCTTCGTTGTTTCTTCAGATAATCTGCTTCTCTTTACAAAAAGGTTCTTGTAGTCTTTCTGGAATTTCTCTTCCTGGGCCTCTTTTTGCTTTAGTACGGATGCGGAGTCTCTTAGGTATCTCTCTAAAGTGGCTTTCTCAAGCATGAAGTCCTCGAGCTCTTTAATGTGCTGCCTGATTATCTGGTGGGTTTTGCTTTTTTCTGGGATGTAAATATTTGAGAGCTGCAGCTCTATGTTCTTCAGCTCAGTCCTGGACTGGACTGTTTCTTCCCTTGTTTTGCTCCTTGATTCATCTAATTTTGACAGTGATGCAGCTATCTCCGGGTTTCTCAGGTCTTTTGTGCCTGATCTTGTTTTGTCCCTTAGTATCCTTATGTTCTCCAGTTCTTTTCTTTTTTCTTCAAGCTCGTCCTCAAGCTTTTCAGCCTCATCAAAGGTTTTTTCTTTTCTGAGCTTTTCTGATTCTTTCTTCAGCTCTTTTAGGTTTAGTATTGATGAAGTCTTTTCGAGTTTTGCAAGCTCTGCCTCAAAGTTGTTCTTTTTCTCCCTTAGTTCATCTATGGTGTTGTCGCTTTCTATAATTTTTTTCTCAAGCAGGTCAATCAGTTTTTTATTGTGCTCAATCTTTTCTTCAAGCTCTTCCATCCTCTTGTCTGCGTCTGTCTCTCTGAAGAAGCTTGCCTGTCTTGCCCTCCTGTAGCCGCCAATAATCGCCCCGGAAACCTCAAACAGGTCGCCTTCGATAGTGACCATCCTGTGTTTTCCAACGCCAATCCTTCTTGCTGTTTCTACATCCTTGACAATCAAGGTAGAGCCAAATATATATGACAGGGCGATCTTAAATTTCTGATCATATTCAACTAGTCCAAGGGCATTCCCAATAACACCCTCTTCACTGGAACCTGCTGGCGGATTCGGTCTTATCTTGTTCAGAGGGACAAATATGCATGTGCCCATCTTGGTTTCTTTCAGGACCTTTATGCAGTCTGCCGCTGTTTTGTCGCTGTCAACTATGATCGATTTTATCCTTGATCCTGCTGCTATCTCCATTGCAAGAGAATATTCAGGCTTGACTTTCACTAGGTCTGTCACTAATCCAAAAACTCCGGGCTTGTTCATGCCCAGTATTTTCTTAATGGCCATGTCTGCAGCCACAAACTCCTGCCTTGATGCATGCCTTGCCTGCAGCCTGAACAGCTCTGTGTTGTATTCATTTATTGCGTGCCTTGCCCTGCTTAGCTGCGACAATGCTGAGGAATTATTTGTTTTTTCCTTTTCCAAGTCACTGCTTAATTTTTTGGCGGAGTCACTTATTTTTTTTATCTCAGATGCAGCTTCAAGCTTTTCAGCCTCTTCTATCTGCTCGCCAAGGTGCTTGAGCTGGGCTTCCAGATGGTATTTTTTCTGCAGGGTTTCGTTGTAGTCATCGTTTAGCTTATGAACATCTGCCTGCAAAGATTCAAACTGCTTCTCGACCTTTTCCAGCTCAGTAGAGTCCATCAGGTGGTGTTTTTCTTTGAAATCTTTTATGTCGCTGTTCAGTTTATTTTCTTTTTTCTCAAGAGAAATTATCCTGTTTTCAATATCCTTCTTTGCATTTTCAAGGCCTGAAATGGTGTTTTCTGTTTCCTTTAGTGATTCGTTAAGCTGCCTTATTCTTGTATTTATTTTTTCAATCTCATTGGTGCATGTGCTTAGGCGCTCTGATTTCCTTGCAGATTCAGTTTTTAGGCCTTCTATTTCCTTCTGGAGCTTTAATGCCTCCACCTCGCCTTTCTGCTCAATATCCTTGTTGAGATCCTCCACCTCGACTTTCAGGTTGTCAGTCTTTGTCTTCAGCTCCTTCACTTTTGAGTTTATCTTTTCAATTTCCTTGCTGTAAGAAGCAAGCCTGCTGTTAACTTCGTCCCTTTTTGATTCCCTGTCTTTAATGTCTTTGTGAAGAATTGTTGCCTTGTTGCTCTTGATGTTCTTTTCAAGTTCCCTGTACTTCAATGCGTGATCCCTGTCTTTTTTCAGCTCGCGAAGATAGGTTTTCCTCTCTGTAAGTATGATTTCTGCCTCGTTTAACTTTGCATCAACCTTGTTAAGCTCGCTAAGCGCCTGTTTTTTCTTGTCTTCGTAAACAGAAATTCCTGCTATGTTCTCTATTATCTCCCTTCTTTCTTCTGGCTTCATCTCTGCAAACCTTACAATGTCGCCCTGAAGGACTATGTTATGGCCGTCAGGATCAATTTTTGCATGGCTCATCAAGTCAAGGACCTGCTGCCTTGTCACAGTTTCATCATTAATTCTGTAAACCGAGTTTCCATTGTCTTTTATTATCCTGCTTACTTTTATTTCCTTGTGGTCCAGAGGAAACTCCCTGCTTTCGTTGCTGAAAAATATTGAGACTTCTGCATGGCTCATCGGGGCGCCCTTTTTTCCCCCGTTGAAGATTAGGCTTGCTGCCTTTTCTGCCCTCATTGTCTTTGCAGATAATGAACCAAGAACGAAGACTACAGCGTCTGCAATATTGGTCTTTCCAGAGCCGTTTGCGCCTATAATACAGTTATAGCCCTGATTCAGGTCGAGTGTTGTCGGCTTGGCAAAGGACTTGAAACCATGCAGATGCAGCTTTGTTATGTAGGTCATGTCTTGTTTAGAAGCCTATTTAATGGTTTATAAACATTTTCAGGTGGTTTGGCAAGTTTCTAGAAAGTGACGTCAGTAGCCCCGTGGGCTTGTGATTCTCTTAATCCATGCGGAGACATTTTAACAAACTTGGCTTTTTTTTGCAGTTCTGGTATGGAAGATGATCCGTTGTAACTTAGTCCGGAGCGAACACCCCCAGCTAGCTGGTAAAGCATGTCATAAACCGAGCCCCTGTAAGGGACGTAAGCCTCAACACCTTCTGGAACTACGTCATTAATCTGCACGTTTTCTTTTTTATCTTGTAGTTGCCGTCTTCCTAAATTGGCTCCGAAAGATGCCATACCCCTGTATACTTTCATCTTCTTGCCGTCTTTCATGATAAAATGACCCGGGCTTTCATCAGTACCAGCAAATAAATTGCCGAACATTACTGAAGAAGCGCCAGCTGCAAGAGCTTTTACAATGTCACCGGACGTTCTTATTCCACCGTCAGCTATTATTGGAATGTCATTTTCGTATGTAACTTTTGAACAATCAAATATTGCAGATAGTTGCGGAACACCAGAACCAGTGACTATCCTTGTTGTGCATATTGATGCAGGCCCAACTCCAACTTTAACGCAATCAACCCCGGCATTAACCAGGTCAGCTGCGCCTTCGTATGTTGCTACATTACCTCCAATAAGATTTATATCCCCAAATTCTTTTCTTATTTTCTTTATCGCTTCTAATTCAAGGGTTGAGTGGCCATGTGCAATGTCAATCACTATAATATCTGAACCTGCATCCAACAATGCTTCTGTTCTTTCCAAATAGTCTCCAACAACACCAACAGCTGCGCCAACCAAGAGTCTTCCTTTGCTGTCTTTTGTCGCGTTTGGGTATTGTATTCTCTTATGCAAATCTTTGGATGTTATTAATCCATGCAGTATTCCCTTTTTGTCAACTATTGGCAATTTCTCTATTTTATGCTGTCTGAAGAATTCCTTTGCTTCCTCCAATTTTATCCCTGGTTCTGCAGTGATAATCTCCCTTGTCATTAATTCTTTTAGGGCTTTATTCAAATTATCCTCAAACCAAATATCCCTTTGGGTTATCATCCCCTTTAATCTTCTGTCTTGATCTACAATTAAAACGCTAGAAACATTGTTTTCCTTCATCAATGTTTTTGCATCTCTTAAAATTATATCTTCTCCCAGGCAGTAAGGATTTTCTACAATTAATCCCTCGCTTCTTTTGACCTTTAATACTTCCTTAACTTGATCTTCTGTTGGCAGATATCTGTGAATAATTCCTAGTCCCCCGCATCTTGCCATTGCAATAGCCATGTTTGCTTCTGTAACAGTGTCCATATTTGCAGAAATTATCGGGAGATTGAAAGAAAGGTTTTTTGTTATTCTCGAAGATAAGCCTACTTCCTTTCTTGTTTTAACATCTGATAATTGTGGCACTAATAGAACATCGTCATAAGTTAAGCCTTCTCTAAGAATCTCCTCTTTTGAACGGTAAACCTCTTTTAAGCTGTCCACACCGTTTAAATTGGATGTTTTTTCTGCTTTAAATACATTTATTCTATACTAAATATATTTGGAACTGGTCTAATTTTTTCTGCTTCTCTGCCTCTGTTAAGGCCTTATAAGTGGCCCAGGATTTCCTGAAAATGCCTGGATATTTTCTGTAGTTTTTCCTGATGAATTCCTGGGTTATTGGGTCTGAAGGATATCCGGAGCCAATGTCTTGCCCAATTTTTTTCTTTATTTTTTCAATTTCTTTGTCTCTAGTTACTTTTGCTAAAATTGATGCTGCCGAACAACTTGGGTAGTTAATGTCCGCCTTGTGCTCAACAACCAACTTAATGTCTTTTTTTAGGAGTTTTTTCAAATAGGCCTTGTATTTTGATGTGTTTGTTGATGGGCAATCAATGTAAGCGATGTCTGGCTTTAAAATATTTAGTAGTTCGGCAGTCTTGTGTGCCTCTAACCAGTTTAAATTCATCCCGCTTTCGCTTTCTACAGCAGCGTCAATTTCTTTTGGAGAAACTTCAATTATTTTATAATCATTTACAGCCTTCTTTATTTTTTCAAACATTGATCTTCTTTGTTGGGGTGTTAATAATTTTGAGTCTTTTACTCCAATGGCCTTTAATTTTTGTGTGTTTTTTTCGTCTATTAGAATACCGCAGATGACTAAAGGACCTATTACTGGCCCTCTTCCCGCTTCGTCGACACCAACTATTAAAACCATTATCTTTAATTAATGAGGTTTGTTTATAAATCTTTCACCAAACAACAACCAGAAATATAAGCAGGTTGACCGCTGCAGAAATCATGCAATAAAAACAATAATCCTTAATGACAAAAAACTGGATGTAAACTAGGAATATCGAGAAAAGTAACACTGCTCCCCCTATGTAAGTCATGTACATGAAAAATACCGGAGAAAATGTTTGGTTAATTAGAACAACTATTGTTGCTATTAAGACAGCTATGTAGAATAATAAGCCAAGAACATCATTTCTCACCAGGAAAATCTTGTTCCATCTGCTTTCCGTGACAACGCTGCAATCATGGTCCAATGGGCAATCCAAGGATTTTTTCTTGTAATGGGCGTATACCAAGTAGCCGGACACCCAGATTCCAATTGCTGATAAAATTATTAACAATACTTCTTTAAGCATCTGCTTTTACAAGAATTCTGGATTTAAATTGTTTTCTGCTCTTAAAAACATTTAAAAAAGGGGTTTTACTAGGGTAGTTCATGGATTATGTAGTTGTTCATTACGGGGAAATTGCACTGAAAAAAGGCAGGAAGGGGTATTTTGAGCAGGCTTTAGCTAATAATATCAAGAAAGCTTTAAAGAGTGAGAGCAAGGAATTTGTCAAAAAGATTTACGGAAGGATAATAATAAAGCTGAATGAAAAGTCTGATGTTGAAAAAATAAAGGAAAAGTTGAAAACTTTGCCCGGGATATCTAATTTTGCAGTAGCTTATTCTTGCGAGCAGGATATTGATGTCATTAAGAAGAAGGTTGAGGATGTTGCTAAGAATCAGGATAAGAAAATTTTCATGATAAGGACTAAAAACTCAAACAAGCAATTTAAGTATAACTCGCTGCAGATAAACGAGATAGTTGGCGAGCATATTGTGAAGAAGCTCGGGTTTAAGGTTAATCTAGAAAAACCAGATGTCGCCTTTTATGTTGAAATTGTCAACAAATACTGCTTTATTTATACTGAGAAATGTGATGGTGTTGGCGGGCTGCCTGTTGGAACTGCTGGAAAGGCTGTTTGCTTGATTTCTGGAGGGATTGACAGCCCTGCAGCTGCATTTATGATGATGAAGAGGGGGTGCAGAGCTATTCTTGTTCATTTCTTTAATAAAACTATAAACAGCGAGGCTTCACTTCAGAAGATATTTGACCTTGTGAAAATTCTGAACAAGTACCAGCTTTATTCAAAACTTTATGTGGTTCCCTTTTCTGAGATTCAGGATGAGATTATAATGAAGACAAAATCTGAGTACAGGATGATTATCTACAGGAGATTAATGCTGATGATTGCTGAGGAGATTGCTGGAAAGGAGGAAGCCGGGGTTTTGGTTACTGGCGAGAACTTGGCGCAGGTTGCGTCCCAGACAATGGAAAATTTAAATGCTATAAGCAAGGCTGTTGGAATGCAAATATTCAGGCCCCTGATCGGGTTTGACAAGAATGATATCATTAGACTGGCAGAGAAAATCGGGACTTACCAGACTTCAATTCTGCCTTATGGGGATTGCTGCTCTTACATGATAGCTGAGCATCCGGAGAC
>CAYIQA010000018.1:0-5392 GCA_964365475.1 Candidatus Woesearchaeota archaeon
TAAATCCTTGATAAACTTGCTTGGAGCGCTGGCTGCTGGCTGCTGCTCGCTTTCTGCTGCTGGAGATCCCCCAAAATAAGTGCCTATTCCCAAAGGAATTTTGGCTGGATTGTAATAATAGTAAGCCACAAGTATTATCACTGCTATAATTATCAGCGACTTTAAGTTGAGAAACTTCCTGACACCAGAAGGAATATTTTGAAGCCCACCGCCGGCAAAAAGCTTGCTCAGAAGCAGCGCAGCAATTATAGTAAGATAAAACGCCCCGGACATGCCTATGAAGTTTCCAAGAAGCGCGTATGCAAGAACCCCTCCAATCAGCATCACAAGCAGTATCACAGGATTAAACAGTTCAACATCCTTGACATAAAATGCAAAAGCCAGGCTTGCTGCAACAATTATAACGCCGGGTATATTTACTATATCAAACGAGCTGAGGAACAAAAAAGTGAACAAAAAAGCTATGGTATAAGTAACTACAAACTCAATTTCCCTTTTGAATGACTTGTAAGGGGACTTCTTTAGTATGATAAAAACCAAGGCGCCCACTGCCAAGGATAATAACGCGTTTATAAACCAACCATAGCCAAGCTCATCAAAGGAGTTATATGAAACATAAACTATCAGCAAGCAGCTTGTTGCTATAAGAGCAAGAAAAGGCAAATCTCTTTTTCTTTTCTCTCTCCAAGCCTCTGACTCTGCCCTGCGAAGAGCAGGTTCTGCTGGCCCTGCAGACCTAACTTCTTCATATCTTCTCTTGTAAGCCCCTCTCCAAGCTTCAGGGGATGGTGTTTCGCCTCCAGAATCAGAACTGCATACAGGGCACAGCGTAGTCAGCTTTCCATGGGGGCACGTTACTGCCATCTTAACCCTCCAGGTCCACTTCCAGATTTAGAATATCAAACTCTGTTCTTGGAATTATCTTAATGAAGTTCTCCCCTTCAACAACGTAATCGCTTATGTCATAGCTGAAAGTGTCGCTGTAAGTGTCAACATAAAATGTAATACCATTCACAAGCAGGGCAGCAGACTTTCTGTATCCGTCATTTAAAAATTTCATCCTGATGAAAACAGACCTGCTAAGGTCATCAACGTCAATAAATTCATCTGGCTGCAGATAAAAGTTAAACAACGGAAAGCTTCTCTGGCTTATTCTCTTTTCAATGTACATCTGCTCAAGCACATAACTGCCCCTGTCAATCTCAAACTGCAGGGTATTAACTCCCTTTACAGCATTGCTCAAGTCAATGTCCTGACCGATAGGCCCGGCCTCGCAGACAACCAAACGCTGGTCAACAAGTTTGTTGTTAAGGTAGATCCTCATTGTCCCGGATTCCTGGATCCTCTGGCAGTTTGTGAAGTAAAACAAAGTCAGGCCATCAAGATTCTTGAACTCGCTGTCTGTAAGCACAAAAGTCCTTTTCTCAAAAACATTTGCATCAACCTGCTTCAGAACAAGCTTAATATCCTTAAGCTCATACTTGCTGGAACTAAACCAGCCAAGCGAAACAGCCTCAAAACTCAGCCTGTTAAATTTCCTGAGGAAAGGTGTCGGTAACTTTATTGGCAAATCATTATTGGTAATATCCCCGTTAAATATCTCAGCCCCGTTCAGCTTGATTTTCAGTCTGCCCTTGCTTCCCACAACGAAAAAATACAAAGATGCCTCCTCGACATTAAGATTGTCAAGATTAAATGTCAGCGTCTGGTCTTTGTCGTTAAAGAATCCCTTGCTCACATATATGCTGTTGGCAAGAGTCATTATATTATCTACAGGATCTGCAAATAATCTTACAGCTGTCAAAGGCTGCTGCACCAGATCATTAAGATAAGGATAAACCCTTCCAGGGCTTGTCGAAAGCAAAGCCTTGAAGCCAACTCCCGAGTCATACCTAGGACCTTCATCTACCCCAGGATAACCGCTGCCATAATCACTGCCAGAATAAGTATCATCAACAAGCTTCTCCTTCTCCCCAATAGGAAGAAATATCACATAAATAACAAAGAAAAGAACCATCATTAGTATAAATCCAGCAGCACTGCTAGTTGGTAATTCAGCACCTCTTTTACCTTTCATAATAAAATCGGAGCGTTTATTAATATTTAAACCTTGCCTCTGCCCATGAAGCTGCTGAAAAAGGACCTGAAGCACAATTTCTTGCATATACAGGTTACCAATCCAGAGGATTTATGGTACCTGTCCCAGATTATTGAGAAAAACGACCTTCTTACTGGCAGGACTGAGCGCAAAGTAAAGGCCGGTTCTGGCGACATAACAAAGAAAACCTGCACTATGACTATTCAGGTAGAAAAAATAGAATTTTCATCATCAGCAAACCAGCTAAGGGTCTCTGGAAAGGTATGCTCCGAGCACGAGGATATTTCCAAGGGAAGCTACCATACTATTGACATAGAAATCCACTCTGTAATAAAAATAGAAAAGTCCTCCTTTTCAGAATATATTAACATTAAGCTTGATGAGGCGTGCAAAGCCTCCAGGTCAGAAATCCTGATTTTGGTCATGGACAGAAGAGAAGCTGCATTCGCCCTGCTCAGGGACTCTGGACTGACTTACCTGGATGAGTTCCAAGGCGAAGTGGAAGAAAAAAGGTTCAAAGCCAAGTTCAAGGAAGGCAGTTTCTACGATAACCTTGTCAGCAGGCTTAAAGAATACTCTGCAAGATTCAGCCCGACTTCAATAATAATTGCCTCCCCGGCATTTTTCAAAGACGATTTGTACGGCGAAATAGGAAAAAAAGCTTCAGAATTAAAAAAGAAGATAAATCTTGCATCGTGCAACTCAACAGGCCGTAACGGCGTTAATGAAGTCCTCAAAAGGGATGAAGTAAAAAAAGTTCTTGAGAATGAAAGAATCTATCAGGAAACAGCAGCCGTTGAAGAATTTCTTGCTGAAGTATCAAAAGGAAATCTTGCTGTGTATGGCTTAAAGGAAGTTGAGGAAGCTGCTAATTTTGGTGCTGTAAAAACCATTCTTATCTCTGAGGAATTAGTAAAAGAAAAGAGAGAAAAAGGAACTTATCACCAGATTGACAATATAATGAAGCAAGTCAGCTCGACAAAAGGCAAAATCATGATAATAAGTCCTGAACATGAAGCAGGCAAAAAACTTCTAGGACTTACTGGCATTGGTGCACTACTAAGATTCAAAATAATTTGAGCAAAAATCTCAGGAACCTTGGTTCTTTAAGTATCAGCCTGCTTGCAAACCTGCTCGGAAACTCCCTGTCAAACTCCTCAACCATGTTTCTCACCTTCTCATTGTTCATCAACCTGAGCAAGTAGTCAAAGTCATCATCGCCAAAATTATCCATCATCTTTTTTATCAGAGAATGGATTTTCAAGTCCTTCCAGAGCTTCTCCCTCCAAAGTTTGTCATAGCTTTTTCCTGTCTTTATTGCCTTATAAAGCTGAGAGGCAGCGATCATCCCTGGAACTATGCCGCCATGCGTGCTTGCCTTCACCTGGCAGGCTGCATCACCAACAAGAAAAACCTTGTTCATATAGGAGGTTTTTATACCATCTTCATAGATTGGTATTGGCCCAGCCTGTCTTGCAACAATTTTTCCCCCGACTTTATTCAAAACTTCCTTGAACATTGATCCGCTTATTGTTTCAGAACTCACGCCAACTCTTGCAAGCTTGTCATCTTCTGGCACAACCCAGCCAATATAATGACTGCCAATATAAAACTCAACCAGGTCAGGCTCAAATTTCTTTTTGACAGTGGCCTGCAGTCCTACGTAAAACCTTCTCTTGCCGTAAATTCCAACAGACTTTGCAACAGCGCTGTGCGGTCCATCAGCCCCAATCAGATAATCACATTCCCTAACACCATCAGAAAATTTAGCATTGATCCGCTTTCCAACATCACAGCCTAAAAATCTGGACCCCAAAACATATTTGGCGCCGGCATCCTTTGCCATGCCAGCAATGTAGCCATCAAACAACGCCCTGTTAACAACGTAATTCGGCCTTTTAAGATTGAAGTGGGATTCCTCGCTTTTGCTGTAAACCCTGACTCTTTTTATCTTGTTTACAAGAAACTCCTTGCTTATTTTCACCAGATTTGCCAGGTCGGGAGTCATTATTCCTGTGCACTGTATCGGCTCACCTATCACTTTGTGCTCCTCATGAACCTCAACATCAAAGTCTTTTGCAAGCAGATAAGCAGCATAATTTCCAGCAGGCCCTGCGCCAACAACAGTTATCATTCATGCAGTTTTCATAAAAATCTTTATAAACATTGTGAACTAGACTTTCTTATGCTTGCAGATATAATATTGACTTGCCTGGCCTTATTGGCTTTGTTTGTGTCTTCAGTTACAGACCTGAAGAAAAAAGAGGTTCCTGACTGGGTGAGCTACACTTTTGTTGTGTCTGCTTTATTAATAAGGGCAATAAATAGCCTTGTTTATTCTGATTTCATGTACTTTCTCTATGGCCTTATTGGTTTTATTATAATGTTCTTCATAGGCAATCTCATGTACTACACAAAGCAATGGGGCGGCGGAGACTCAAAGCTTCTCATGGGTCTTGGAGCATCATTCGGAACAAAGCCGTATTTTGTCGCAGGCAACCATAGCTTCCTTTTCTCGCTTCTTCTGAACATCATAATAATAGGCGCAGTCTACGGGGTCGTATTCAGCATTTACCTGGCATTCAAAAACTACTCAAAATTCATAAAAGAGTACAGAAAAATATCAGACCAGCCAAAAATGAAGACCATGAAAATAATATTTATCCTTTTGGCAGCAGTATTTATCCTGCCCTTCGTCTCTTTCAATGAAGCAACTCTAAAGACCCTTATAGGAATAATGATAATATTTGTGGCATCATATCCATTCCTTTATTGTCTAATGAAAGCAGTTGAGAATGTCTGCATGTACATAATGATTCCAGTTTCAAAGCTTACTGAAGGAGACTGGGTTGTTGATGAAAAAATAAGAAGCAAGTTTAATATCTCGCCATTAGGCGTAGAAAAGCCGCAGCTTGCGCTAATCAAAAAATCAAAGATAAACAAGATAAAAATAAAGGAGGGGGTCCCTTTTGTTCCGTCTTTCTTCATAGCCTTGTTGGTAACATTGATTTACGGGGCTCTGCTCCAGATATTCTAGAAAATTTTCTAGGGAATTCTTTCCTCTTCATAATAAGTCTTTTCCCTTTTCACTTCCTCTTTTTCTGCTTTCTCTTCCTTTTCAACTTTCTCAACTTTTACTTTCCCTTTCAGCGCATTTTCAATCTGCTGCATTTCCTTCTCATCAACCTTAACAGACTCCCAGTTCAAAACAACCTTGTCATTGTTGTACCTGGGTATGATATGAACAACAACATGGTCCACCTTCTGCCCGGCAGCCTCTCCATTAGCAACAAG
>CAYIQA010000018.1:5492-9666 GCA_964365475.1 Candidatus Woesearchaeota archaeon
CCTTGCCTTTATAAAAATTGTGATTCAGAAAGACCTTCTCATATCAATTATTTCTGCGCTGCTTATTTTGCTCAGCTTCTTGCATTTCTCTTCTATGACTTCAGTATTGCCGCCCTCGTCTATAAGGAAAATAATCTTCAGGGCATTCAATCCGAAGGCAATAGGTTCAGTCTCGACTTTCCCAACGCTTCCATTGCAACTCCTTATTATTTCAGTAACTTCATTCTCAAGGGCCTTCAAATCAACTTCAACATCTTCTGGCATAATTTTCAAAGTAACAAATGCCTTTCCCATTTTAATTCGGACCGCTAAATTCGCATGCAGCGCAAGTATACCTGGCGCTTATTTTTCTGCAGCCCAGGCATCTGGATATAACGTATTTTCCGCAGTTAGGGCACTTAAACTGTGTGCTTCCCCTCATGTTTGCCAGTTTTCTCTTGCAGCTTGTGCATATAACTTCGGCCATGATTCAAATTTTTGAACATATATTTATAAACCTTTTCTATTTGATTTTATTTAAGCCCCTGTAGTTCAGCCTGGATATCCAGCCAGAAAGAATGCGAGCTTGCGGAGCTTGCGACCGCGGTTCAAATCCGCGCAGGGGCAAACTTTATAAATGGTCTTCTGTGCCAGTGAAAGACACAAGGCACTTACATGTTATCAAGAACACTACCAGAGGACTCTTTGTACCACCGGGTGCTGGGAGAATATTCTCCTTTGCCTCAGGAAGAATTTAATAAAGCTCACACCAGATTGAAGGAAGGTGATGAACCTACAAAAAGTGATTTAATTCTTTCAAATCTTGGATTAGTTGTCAAGGTAGCAAAAAAAGAATTCAGACCAAAGCGAGGGTTTAGCTTTGAGGAAGTTGTAAGTGAAGGTCTAGACGGCTTATTCTCTGCATTAGATAATTTTGATCAAGGAATAGGAACAAAATTTAGCACATACGCTGTATACTGGATAAGGAAAAGCATACTGGAAGCATACAGAAATTCTGGAAATGAAATAAAAGTTCCTGGAGCCTCACTCAGAGAGTACAGAACTTTCAGACGCGAGTTTATAAAAAAAGAAGGAATAGAACCGGACATAGATGACATAAAAGTCCTTCCAAACAGGGTAATGCTGCTAAAAGGAAGGGAATACATGATGCTACAAAGAGTAATTCCTTTAAGTTCTCCTGTTAACGGGCATGGTCTGACAATTGAAGACACTTTGGAAAGCAGGCCAGATGTTCCATTTGGTTATAAATCACCCCCATCAATTGACCATATGATCAGGTTTGGGGGACTAAGCGAAAGAGAACAAACAATTCTGAGATTAATTTATAAGGAAGGAAAAAGTTTGAGAGAAGTCGGGCTTGAATTTCCAGACAAAAGTGGCAGGCCCCTGTCAAAGGAAAGAGTACACCAGATAAAAGATGGGGCATTGAAAAAGCTCAGAAAAAAATTAAGAAGATTCAGAAATAGGGTTGCATAATCAGAATAATCAAAAAGAAGAAAAAGAAAAATTATTCTGCATTGCTTATCCCGTTTTCAGTTATTCTAAATATCGCCTCATTTTCTCCTAAATAGGGGCTGTCTACCATCTTTGCTACTCTAGTCCCCTTCTTGCCCCTTCTCAAGTAGACACGTGTTGTCATCCCGTGCCCAACAACATTCCCGCCGACTGCCTCAGTAGGATCTCCGAAAAAAACATCTGGCCTGGTCATTACCTGGTTTGTCACATAAACAACAATGTTGTGGGTAGTAGCCAGCTTTAACAGCCTGTGAATATGCTTGTTCAGTTTCTGCTGCCTATCAGCAAGCTGACCTCTTCCAGAAAAGTCTGCCCTGAAGTGGCTCATCAAGGAGTCTACAATAACGAGCTTGACCGGAATCCCCTCTTTTATCAGGTCATCCACCTTCTCTGCAAGTAGCATCTGATGGTCTGAATTAAATGCCCTTGCAACTTTTATGTTCTGAAGAATTTTTGTTGAATCAATCTTCAAGGCCTCTGCAATCTGTTTTATTCTCTCTGGCCTAAATGTTGACTCAGTATCTATCCACACAGCAACCCCCTCAGTCCCGCCATGCTCTTTTGGAAGCTGCACGTTTACAGCAAGCTGGTGCGCTATTGCGCTTTTCCCAGCACCATACTGGCCATAGCACTCTGTTATACCATTGCTCTCAATGCCACCGCCAAATAATGCATCCAGAGCCTTGCTTCCAGTAGTTATTCTCATCAAAGTCTCTCTTTTCTTAAGCAGATCTACCCCACTCTCAAATCCCATGCTCAGCTCGCTTCTTGCAGTTTGGATTATTTTTCTTGCAATAGCCTCGCTGACACCAGAAGCAGTAACAATCTCGGCAGGAGTTGCAACAGCAATGCTAATCAAGTCATCAAAGCCAGCCTCTCTCAGTTTCTCAGCTGTCGCAGCACCAACACCAGGCAGATCCTCAATTGTAAGTTCCTTCTTTTCTTTTGCCATTACTCCTCATCCCCCCGCTCTTCCAGCTCCTTTATATCAAAGTAAAGGTAGTCCTGAACCTTGTCAAGAATTGCTTTTATTTTCCCCAAGTCATTCATCCTCACATTGTTAATAACCTCAGACCTCCAGACATCCTCATCCTTCTTCTTGTAGCTTCTCTGCAGGGTAACTGTTTTGAAGCTGAACTCAACCCCATTTTTCTCCCTCTTGTTGTCCCATATAACAGCTTCATATGTTCCTATCCTGAACTTTTTCAAAGGTAAATTTGCTGGCATTTTATTAACCCCCTTGCTTTCGCGTCTTTTTTCAGATAGCCCCAAAACAGCCATAGAGAACTATTAGCCCCTTTTTAGCTGTTCGCACCTTTTTCATGAGGCTAAATTCCCTTAAGCATCCCTTGTTTATAAAGGTTCTTAGGGCACTTGTCAAGTATGTCAAGTATCTTCTTTTATATTTCTTTCCTGGAAATTTCCGGAAAATTTACCGATTTCCCACTATGATATTCCGTAATTAGCCCTCACTTTCCGGATTTTCCACCAAAAAGTTTATAAAACTATAGTTTATCTATAGCAGCATGATAACAACAATTCAGGTACATGAAGAAGTAAAAAAAGAGCTCGAAAACTTGAAAGAGTCAAATAAAGAAAGTTATGAAGATGTCATTCTTAGGCTAGTATATGAAGCTGAGAAGAAGAAAAGGTACGACAAAAAACTAATGATCGAGGGATGTAAAGCAATGGCTAAAGATAGCCTTAAGATAGTGAAAGAGTGGGAGCCTACAGAATTAGGCTGGGATTAAAATGAACGTAAAAAGGGGGGATATTTTTTTGGTGAAACTTGATCCAGTAATTGGTTCTGAACAGGGTAAAACAAGGCCTGCCTTAATTATACAAAACGACATTTCCAATCTCTATAGTCCGCTTACTATCATAGCACCAATAACCTCTAAAATATATCCAAGAGAGTATCCCACTAATGTCGAAGTTTCAGAAAGGGATGGGGTAATGGAACCTTCAACTATCTTATTAAATCAAATAAGGGCTATTGACAAATCAAGGATTTCAAGAAATATTGGAAGCCTATCTATTTCTAAAATGCCGCTTGTCAATTTGGCAATTAAAGTAAGTTTAGGTTTGGAATGACTTTTAATATCAGAATTGCTACCTTCTTTTCAATTCCTCAAGAAGTTCATCAACAAATTTTTTATTTTCTTTATAGAATCTTTCTGCTTCCCCATCCAAAAGTTTCTCGTGTGAATGATGCCGAGGTCCGCTTCCACCAAACCTATAGTATATATGACCCAACTCATGCAGAAGAACAATTGCCTGATTTTCTAAAGACCCCTTTGTACCGATGCCAACAGAGAAAGTAAACGGTTCTCTTTCATGTAAAGTCCAGCCACCGTCAAAACTCTCATTAAAGGTAATAGAAACAACATAACTTAAAAATCTTCTGACAACTTCTTGCGTCAACGGACTACCATTAATAGTTAATTCTAAACCATTCTGGCTATAAGGCAGCCAAGCATTATCCGGCCATTTTTCTTTAAGTATCTCTGGTTCTGGATTATCTAAAAACCTTCTTGGAAATGTAAAATAAGATTCTCGATGCATCTTAAAAAATTAATACCTTCTGAACCTGAAGTCAAATCCCAAAGGGTCATCATCCTCGCTGTAGGAATACTGGTAATTTCTGTACCCGTAAGGA
>CAYIQA010000019.1:0-9299 GCA_964365475.1 Candidatus Woesearchaeota archaeon
TTTGCAGCGCATGCCATTGCCTTAAAATAATCCTGGCCCTCTTTGCTTTGGAATGGGGCGCATGCAAGCTCCCTGTCATTGACAGTTATCCCGTATTTTTTCATTGCAGAATCAAAAACTCTCAAGTAATCTGTTCCAATCTGATGGCCAAATCCCCTGCTTCCGCAGTGGAACATCACAACAATCTGGTCTGGAAAAATCCCAAAGTGCCTTGCAAGCTCCTCATCAACTATGTTCTCTTTCCTGACATGCTGGATTTCCAGATAATGATTTCCGCTTCCAAGAGTGCCCAGCTGGTTTATCCCGCGCTGGAAAGCCTTGTCAGAAATTTTTGAAGAATCAGCCTGCTGTATCACTCCATTGCTCTCGAGCCTTCCCAAATCCTCTTCCCACCCATAGCCCTGATCAACGCACCACTTGGCTCCACGTTCAACAAGGTCTGTAAACTGCTGCTTGTTAACCTTCACAAAGCCTTTGCTTCCAACGCCTGCTGGAACTGTCTTGAATAAGGCGTCAACTAGCTCTTTTATCTTGGGCTGAACGTCTTTGATTGTCAAATTTGTTGTTACTAAACGCATTCCGCAGTTTATATCAAAGCCTATACCACCAGGAGATATTACTCCATTCTCAGTATCGAATGCAGCTACCCCACCGATTGGGAATCCATAACCCTTCCACTGTAAGATTAAATCCTACATCAATGGCCGTCAGGCATGCAGTATGCATACCTCTGGATTCCTGGCAGACATGCTACATTTGTCACTTGTTCAGCAACGCCCTGATCCATTTCTTTAAACAATTTTTCAGTTGCTATAATCCTGGCAGGCACGTTCATCCCTTCTTTGTAACTGGTTGGTATCTCCCAAGTTACTTCATCTACCCTTTTAACGTCTTTAATTTCTGCCATTTTATATTGTAAGAATAAATGTTTTTATAAGGTTTACTATTTTCCTCCATCAAAATCATTAATGCCAACCTCTTTCAAGTTTCACAATTTATCAACAAAAAAAGAATTAATAATCCTTTACAATAAAAAACCGAAAAACCTCCAAGGGCATTAGAAAAAAACTTCCAGAAATCCGAAACCTTTTCAACTTTAAATCAGTTAACCTTATAAAGCCCCATTTTCTAGATATTTTAAACAAGACTTCTTTGCAAGTTTTGTTAATCTTAAACATTAGAAGGAAGGTAAAGAATATGGAAAGAAGACAAGGGAACTTTGACCGCGGCCAGCGTGAGATGTTTGATATAACATGCTCTAAATGTGGCAAGCCGGCACAAGTTCCATTCAAGCCAGCTGAAGGAGATGATAGAAGACCAGTCTTTTGTCAGGATTGCTTCAGAGAAAAAAGAACAGAAAGAAGATACTAAATCCTAATTTTCTGGAACTGGCAATTCTAAGCTGAACTAAAAAACTTTTATTTTTTATTCCAAAGTCCACATATAGACCCTGAGAACTTTTGGCTGGTCTCTTATTAAATAGACGCTGTTGGCATAAACATCCCTGTCAAAAGGGACAGCATCAGCCCCTATGCAGGTCTGCGCGCCACTGCAGGTTTCGCATGCATAGTTATATCCGTAAGGAACAGCCTCTCTCACAAATTCGTCAATGTCAGCCCTGCACTGCCCGACATCAGACGTTGAGAAAATTAAATCCCTGAAATCTGAATTGTATAATATTTCCCTCACAATGAAGTCTTCTGCAACCCTGACGCTGTCAGGCACATCGCCAAAAGCAGGCGCTTTCTTTGGCAGGACAAAATAGATGAAGCTGAATATCAAGACTATTGCAACAATAGCCTCCAGAGTCCTTATGAATCCCTTCTTGTTCATTTTTTCCCGAGCTTCTTTGATGAAACTTTCTTTCTAAGAAAGGTTCTACCACACCCTTACTGATATTGTGACAGGCTGCCTGTCCATATTTCCTGCCAGCAGCCAGTATCTTATCTCCCTTACAAAAACATTTTTCTGCTGGAAAGGATCCCCGCCAACCACAAGATTTTCATTTCCATTAGGCAGCACCTCATATATTGCAAAGTCTCTCTCTGCCGGGTATTCCCAGCTGCGCTTCACCTCACCATACTTCCCGCCAGCCCCAAGCTGCTTCAGCTCATTAAGCCAGGCAGGGTTTATTCCTTTCACATCCTCAGTAGATCCAAGAAGCATTTTGCAGTTCACATCATCGCTTGCATCATCGCCGTCAGCATACCTGCATACTGGAAAAACAAGCCCAGGCTCATCCTGAAGCCAATTGTTAAGCTCGTTTGGATAGAAAATGAAAGTGATCACCCCATTGCACACGCCAACCATGCATTTGGCAATTGAGTGGCTGCTTCCGCAGCCTACGCTGAATTCCCCTGCGCTGTCCTCAGACTTGTCGCACGTGCTTGTAATCCACTTGCCATCCTCGAACTCAATATGTATCCCGGGATTGTTGTTGGCAATATACCCCAGGTTTTCAATGAACACCGGAAGTTTCTTCACAGTCCATGTGACATTCTTCCTGAACTCGTCTTCAACAATGTCAAGAAGCACAGTCTCCTTGTAAATTGGCTTTATGCCGGGCTTGAAGATTACAAACAATGCTATTACAGAAACAAGAAATATCCCCATGCTTATTGCCCAGTCCACGTGGACATCACCTTTCTTGTTCATCAGGCTCATCAGATGCCACCCTTTGCAGTTGTTACTATCAATGCAGCAAGCATCATCAGAATAAAGCTGTGTATTAATCCCTGCTTTAGAGTTCCCTCTGAAAATTTCCCTATCATTATACCTGCAAAAAATCCCTGAATAATTATCAGGCTGAAGAATATTTTGTCTATGTCTATGGTGCTTGCCTGCAGATTAGCCCCGGAAATTCCAGTTTCCAGGCCGCCAGACAGTCCCCCAAGCTTCGGGAAAAGCCACAGCTCGAGCACAAGCATTATTGCTATGAATATGAAGAAAACAAGATAGCCCTGGACAACCTGGCTGTAAACGCTGGCTCTTCTCTCCTCTTTAAGCTTTTTCACATTAAGGACGCTGCTGACTATTGAGTCAAGCACGTCTCTTATATCCCCCCCAGACCTTTCAGCCTCATTCATTATTGAGATCGATCTCTTGATTACTGGGTTTTTTGTGTCGTTTGCAAAAGTCCACAAGGCCTTCCTTACTGGTATTCCAAGTTCTATCTGACCTGCAAGCTTCTTCACGTAGGGAGTTAGTGACCTGTATTCCTTGTTGCTTACATACATAACCGCCCTTGGTATTGCTATTCCTGACTTGACAGACTCAACAAGATTCCTACTGAACTCAAGGAATGCAATCTCGATCTCCTTCTGCCTTTTTGTCTCGTTTATGAAGTCAATCCACTGCCAGGCAAGAGCAATTATCAAACAGACAACTATTCCAGGATAAAACCATCTTGTCCCGAAAAGCAGATAATAGTCTGCTGCAAATGCTATCAGGGCCGCTATTATTCCCGCCAAGTATTTTGCTTTGAACATTTCACACCTCTGGTTGTATTATGTTAAGGAATAAAATAAATAAAATATTTAGCACCGGCATTCCTATGTAAGTGCCTATTGATGCAAGCGAGCTTGCTGTCATTCCAGCTATTTCCCCGCCAAGCAGGTTTATTATTGTTAATGTCACAATAAACAAAAGCGGTGCCGCAAGCAGCACCCCTATGTAGATATCTGAATAGGTGCTTATGGTCTCAACATACTTCCTTCTCTCAAGCTTGTAGTTGTTCATTGCATCATCAGCCTTTCCATTCAGGTAACCCTTCAAATCCCCTCCAGACTCGACAACAGACACTATTCCATAAAGAAAGTCCTTGAACTCCTTGCTCGGTGTTGTTATCGAAACCGCTCTTAATGCTGAAGTTAAATTATATCCAAAAAGATTCACATAGTTTAATATCCTCTTTATCTCCATCTCAACACCCTTGTATTCTCCAGTTGTCAGCACCAAATGAAACATCGCCACCGGGCGCGCTCCCGAGCCTGCAACAGCAGCCATGTGTATTATCACGAATGGAAGATCATTTTTTATTGCCCTCCTTCTTGAGCTGGCAACAAAGCTCGGATAATTGTAATAAACAAAGAACGCTGCAAAAGACAAAACAAGGGACATTAGCAGGCTTCTGAGAATTGCATTGACAATCATTGCCCCGGTTATGTATGAATAAACAAGGGTCCCGGCAAATGCAAGCAGGAAAACAACCAGGCTGGTGAAGAACATGCTGCTTATGTATGTAGTTGAAAGAAGTTTTATGTCTGCCCTGACAATGTCCTGCCTCAGGTTGGCATAGTGCCTCCTGCTCAGCTTCATTGCCATGTTTTTAAAGAAAGAATTTGCTATTCTCCCATAAAAATTTTCCCTGTAAAGAACATAATCCTCTTCATTAGCCCTCTCGCTCTTTTTCCTGTAGATATTCCTAAGCTGCATATTATCAATCCCGAGCTCCTGAGCAAGCTTTTTCCTCTCTTTCTTGCTGACTTTCACAATGCCAAACTTGCCATAATCAAGCGAAACAGCGGATTTTGGAATCTCCTTTGCAATAACTGCTGGCGACGGAAGTTCTCCTTTAGGCTCTTCCCCGGCATTTTCAGATTTTATCTCAACAGTTCTTGTCTCAACAGTTTTTGTTTCTGGCTGCAGTTGCTGCTGTGGATGAGGCTGCAACTGATTTTGGAGCATATTGCCTGCAGCCATAGCTTCAAGCTGGTCATTCAGGTGGTCTATGTACGAAAGCAGCTGAAGTATGTACAAATTGTAATGATCAAATGCTTCCTCTCTGCTTCTGCCTTTGAGAAGTTTCTCTGCTGCTTCCTCCCCCCCTTCCTTAAGCTCCTCAACCAGCCTTTTCTTATAAGATTTATAATTCTGCAGCTCCCCTGCGAGATTCAGCATCTGTATTGCTGTTTTCCTAGCCTCTTCCATTGTCGCTGCGCCTCATCTCGTTTACTTCTTCCTGGATTAATTTCCTTATTGTGCTGGCTCGCCTCAAAATATTTTCCTTCTTGTCTTCAACACTGCCGCTGCCAGAATCAATTATCTCAAGTATGCTCCTTATGTTCTGCTCAATAGCTTCAAGGCTCATATTGTAATATTAAAGTCCCTGATAACCTTCATCGGTGTCCTGTAATATGAATTTATCACATCCTGAACGTCCTTGGGACTTGTAATTCCCCTCCTGTACATTGCCATGAGAAGCCTGCTTCTTATCCTGAATTCTTTGTCTAGCTGCTGCCTGCTTATACCCTTCTGCTTCATTATCTTGTTAAACAAAGTGCTGTCAACCTTGTAAAAAAATGTGTCTGTGGCCGGCTCCCAAACAAAAGGGGAATTTGTCGCAACAGAGCCAATGCCCCTTCCGATTTCTATTATCTCTGCAATTTCCCTCACTCTCCTTACTTCCCGGTCTTTGACTTTTGACTCTGTCATAACGCAGACAATATCAAGAATATTTACAAGTGTCGGGCTCAGGTTTATTGGCTGAGTTTCAAGCCTTCTGACCAGAGTCTCTGTGTCTTCAGCATGCATTGTGCTCATTGTAGCATGGCCGCTGGCTGCGCCCTGGAACAGCACATAAGCCTCTTTGCCCCTGATCTCCCCCACAATCACATAATCAGGGCGCTGCCTGAAGCTCTCCTTAAGCAAAGTAAAAAGATCAACCTGGCTTCCCTCTCCCATTCCTGTGCTCTCCCTTGCAACAGACGGCAGCCAATTCTCATGCAATAAATTAATCTCCCTGGTATCCTCAATGCTTACAATCCTGGCCTGGGGCGGAATAAAAAATGCCAGGCTGTTCACAAAAGATGTCTTTCCGCTTCCTGTAGCGCCGATTATTATTATATTTGCCTCGTACTCAATAGCGATCCACAAATAAGCAAGCAGTTCCGGGCTTGCAGTGTTGACCTGCATGAGCTTGACTGGTGTGAATGGTTCCTTTGTGAATTTTCTTATGCTGAAGCTTGGTCCTCTTGAGCTTATTTCCTGCGAAAAAGTAGCGTTGATTCTGGAACCGTCAGGCATCTGGGCATCAAGAAGAGGCCTGGCATAGCTTACGTACTTGCCGCATTTCTGGGCAAGCTTTTCAACAAAGCTCTCAAGATACTTCGCATCCTTGAATATGACATTGGTTCTTATGTTCCCGTATTTCCTGTGCACAATATAAATAGGAGTGTTAAAGCCGTTGCATTCAATATCCTCAATGAAATAATCCTTCATTAAAGGCTCAATCTCGTTGAGGCCGACAAAATCCCTGTATGCATAATAGACAATTTTTATGAAATCCTCGCTGCTGAGCCTGACTCCAAGCTCGTCAAGAATGACCTTAATGTTCTTCTCAAGATACTCAATGACAGCCTCTGCGCTTTTCACATTCAAGACGCTTATGTTGACAAGCTCCTGTATTCCCTGCTCTATTAATTTAAGCAGCTCCATCTGCTCACTGCCCAAGACAGGCTCCTCAACATCATAAAGAAGCTCATTGCTATTGAAGTCAAAGTGTATCCTGACAGTCACATAAGGCGCTATTAAAGGGTATCTTATGTCCAAAGTGCTGTAGTCATTGACATCTGGCAGCCTCGGTATCTCCACATTCTCGATTCTGAAATCTGCCTTAGATTCTTCCACCTGCTTCTTTCCAAACATTCCAGTATAAAAACGCCCGGCATGGTATTAAAGTATTTGGCTTCACTACGCAGATGTAAAAAATAGAATTAAAATTATAAAATTACGAGATGGTTAAAGAAACAATTATCCTTTCGCTGTCAAACTCCCCTGTGTTTTTCACAAGCATTGTATAAGTCCCGAGCAGAGGCAGGCCAGCAGACCCTTCTGCCACCTGCAGTTTTATTTTGTCATAGTTAGCCAGCAGATTTAATACATACTCGTCCTTGGTCCCGGTCTTGTCCTGCCATATCTTGACATTTCCCTCCTTCTTTATTATTTTGTTAAGAATATCACTTGGCTCAACGACAAGCGCTTCAGTTCTCATGCTCCAGCTCACAGAAGTCTCATTTACATTGAACTGGCCTTTGCTTACTGTCAGCGGACTCAATTCCCGTTGCGAGCCCGGGCCCTCAAGAACAACCTTCCTTATGTTCTCGTCAATAATAAAAAACAGCTCTTTTGTCTGCGCATAAGTGTTCCTGTCCTTAAGCTTCCCAATTGCAGGAAGCGCAGCGCTCAGAATTAATCCTATGGCAACAATGCCTATGCCAATATACAAAACAGCCGCAACCCATATCACTCCCTTCCTCATCTTCCAATCCGGTCCTACCTACAGTCCTAGCAAGCCAGCTTTCTTTCCTTTATAACCTGGTTACAGATTATTGGCTCGCCGTCATCTCCTTTTATTGTGGCAATGGCATCAACCTGGCTGGCTCCCCCAAGCGTCAGGAAATAAGTCTTCACACCAAACGCAGGCATGCCTGCAAAAACTGAGGGTATAACATCCCCGACTTGATGGACTCTGAAAGTGATGTTGAGTATTTCTGCCTGGCCGCGGTTGTCAATAACAATCTTCCCAGTATCGCACGCAACCTCCTTGATATCAAAATCAAGATTGTTTATGCAGTCCAGTGCGCTTTTGGTTGTCTTCTCAGTTCTTTCTGTTGTCTGCTTCACATAATTCAACCCCCAGTTGGTAACCAAAACCGCCAATGCAACCACCAGGCCTATTAGCAAAACAGTTGCAATAAGCGGGCTTATAGCTTTCTTGTTCATTTTCTGCCTCCTGAAACTGAAATCATAACTCAAAAACCTCGTGCTGGCCAGAGCATGCCTCGTAAACTCCCGGCGCGATTTTTATTCTTGGTATAACATCAACCTCCCCAACATCCCCGCTCTTTCCGATATTAAAGTCAACATCAAAAGTTTTCAAGTCACCCTCATACAAAGTATCCATGACTTCAACGCTGTCCTGACCCAGGCCTCCCCTGAATATGATGAAAAGCGCATCGACATTCTCCTTCAAGTTCTCGACATCTACAGTGGCACTGCCCCCGGATATCTGAACATTATTAACAGCTATCTGAATATCAGTAGCACAGTCCAGCCTGCTGCCTGCAACACCGCCCTGCTTTTCCTTGACTTCCTTGACATAACCGGTGCTCCAGACAACAACAACAGCAACAACAGCCACAGAAAAACCAACTAGAATAATTGTCATTAAAAGCGGGGTCACACCTCTTTTCAGCATTTTAACCTTAGCCTCCTGCTGCTGCAAGCATTCTCATCAACAACAGGTATAAATTCTATTTCACTACCAGCAGTCACGTCAATATTTAAGTCTTTTGCTTGCCCTGGCAGAATATTCAGTTTAACAGGGGTATTAAGCCCGTTTCTCCACACTTCCCCGTTTATTCTTATAACAAAATCATGTATTGTGAAGCTTCCCCTGTTTGCGATGGTAAAGGGAATGCTTCCTGCAACACACTCGCTGTTATTTTTCACATTAAATCCTACATCGTCGCACTTCTGGTCAACCTGCTCAATCTGCTTCTCAACAGTCTCCTCAGCTGTTGATCTTATCCAAATGCTTACCATAATCCCAAGCACAACTGTCAGCCCAACCAGCAATACCCAGCTTATTACCTCGCTTATCCCTTTTTTCATTTTTTATTGCCTTTTCCTTTGTCCTAATCAAGGTCAAGTTCAGTTATTGAATGCACAAACTTCCCTTTCGTGTAGACCTTCCTGACATTGTCCTTGATTTCCCTGCTTATTATAACTATGTCTGGCTTGCCTTTGGTTATAAAAGCCTTGTAGGTTTCCTCAGTACCATCAGAATTCTTGACTTTCACATCAACATCATAATTATACTCGCCTCCAGATGAAATCTGCGCTATGCAGGGCGATACTCCTGTAGTTTCAAACACGCCAATTCCAATGTACAGGGACTGGCCAACCATTCTGAATCCGGCAGGTATCATCTTCAGGCATCCTTTTACCAGGCTGCCAGCAACATCTGCATCCTCGTCAAGATAATTTCCAATGTACAAATTCCCGCCATAATCAAAAAGATAGAGAAGCCCGAAGTTCGGGTTTTTTGTCTTTGAATATGCTGTGAAAGAAGCTGTGAAATTCGTAAAATGCTTTGATACTGTTGAAGCCTGGTCTATTTTATTTTCAAGAAGGTAATTGACAAGCTTGGAACTTTCTACCTCGTAGTTTGTGGCAAGCTCCTCAAAGTCATCATCTATTATAGTTTCCCTTACAATATTGGTGTCAACAAACAGATTGTAGACTACAAACGCTATTATAATAGCAGCCAGAATATACACCTGACCTCTTTTGTTCAT
>CAYIQA010000020.1:0-3846 GCA_964365475.1 Candidatus Woesearchaeota archaeon
AGACTTTAGCATTGGTTATGTCCCTTGATTTCAAGTCATGGACCATTCTCCTCCTTAATGACCTAAAATTCAGCATATGTATCTTAAGTAGGCAAACTTTAAATACATGACGGGGAAATGCAGGATTATGAGACTAGAGACAAGCCATTATATGATACCTGATCCGGATAAAAATTTTGATACTATTGAAGATGCTTATTTTGCAACTTCAAAACCTGGGAAGGCTGTCTTTGGCGTTGCTGATGGCCTTGGCGGGTGGGCAATAATGTATGGCTTCAATGTGGGCGCCTATGCAAGGGCTCTTATGAACACATCAAGGGAATTCGCTGAAAAAAATGGGGTCATTAGGCCTGTTGATATTCTGGATTATGCCACTAGGAGTGTTAATCTGGACGGGGGTGCAACTGTTGTTATCGCATCATTTGACGGGAATGAACTCCAGATAGCAAATCTTGGGGATTGCGGTGCAAGGATTGTCAGAAAAGGAAGAATAATTCTTGAAACAAAAGAGCAGAGCACGGGATTAAATCTTCCTTACTATGTCGGAATAGTTGAAGGAAAGAGGGTTGGTTATGGGGCTGCTGATGCCGATGTTTATAGGGCAGGACTTGAGGTCGGAGACATTGTCGTTCTTGGAAGCGATGGGCTGTTTGATAACATGCACAACTGGAGGATAGCTAACATAGTGGGCAGCAGTAAGCCTCTTGAAGAGCAGGCTAAGGAGCTTGCAATGAATGCTTTTGAGCTGTCTCTTAATCAAAAGTATATTTCGCCTTGCACAGACAAGTCCGGGATTATTGGCGGCAAGCCTGATGACATAACTGTGGTAGTTGCTAAATGTGTTTCATGAGAAAACTATTTATAGTAATAATGTAATGGTGATATCATGCAAAAGAAAAGGCTGGTGCTGGTTGCTGCGTCTGATTTTTCTGTGACATCAAGGATAAATGATGTTGCCAGAAAGCTTGGCCTTGATGTTTATTTCCTGAGAAGACCAAGCGAGGTTTTCAGGGACTTTAGCGTTCAGCCTGACATGCTGATTGTTGACCTTAATGACAGGGTTATAGATGTGATGGACCTGATTGAGAGGGTCAGAAAAGACAGCAAGTTCAGCAGTCTGCCAATTCTCGGGTTTCTGTCGCACCACCAGCTTGTTCTGAAGGAGAAGGCTGAGAAGGCCGGGTGCAGCCTGGTTGTGCCAAGAGACTTGTTTGCTGAGAAGATTAAGAGCTTTCTTGAAAGCGGGTTGTGAATGGAAGACTACAAAGAAGAGACTAAAAAAGCTTACAATAAATATCCCGAAGTCTTTGAAAAGATATTTGGAGAAGGTTATTTTAATTTAGGATATGAAATCAAGCGCAGGGCTGACTTTTTCATCAAGGAACTAAAAGGCAAAAAAATTGTTGATCTTGGAGCTGGTCCCGGGCATCATGCAGAATATTTCAAAAGCAAGGGCTTCGATGTTTTGTGTATTGATATTTCTGAGGAGATGGTTAGACTATGCAAAGAAAAGGGTCTAAGGGCAGAAGTTATGGATGTAGAAAACTTAAAACTTCCTGAGAAAAGCTTTGATGGTGTCTGGGAGTACACCTGCTTGCTGCATCTGCCGAAAAACAAGGTTAAGAATGTCATTAATGCTATAATCAAGACATTAAAACCAAATGGGGTGTTGGGCCTGACATTTATAGAAGGTTCTGGAGAAGGTTTTCAGGAGAGGGATTATCTTCCCTGGACAAGAAGATGGTTTGCTTTTTACACAGATGAAGAGATAAAAAATTTAGTCTCAGAAAGGTTTGAAATATTGAGCAAGATGGAAAACACCGCAGAATCAAGAACAAGACTTGGAAAGAATCCCACGTTCTTGACTTACATACTCAGATTAAAGTAAAGTTTAAATACAATCTAATTGGCTTTAGACCATGCAAAAGATATTACTTTTGATTGCTTCTTTAATAATCCCCCTCTTGGCTTTGATGGCGGGCAATATGATCAAGAAGTACACAAAGGAGGAGATTGAAGCTGGAGGAAAATATATAAGACTGTTTTGTGCCGTACTTATAATCGCTAGTTTAGTTTTATCAAATTTATACTTAAAAAGTATGCTTCTTGCTCTTGCTTTGATAGCCGGTTTTACATATTATTTTGGAAAGGAGAGCTTCTACTTCGGATTCTTGCTGGCTTTTTCATATGATATAAATGATTTGATTATAATAAATTCCTCTTTATTTGTGTTGTTTAACATCTCTGATTCTAGCCTAGGAAAAAATGTATTCCACAGCGGGATAGCTGCAGTGCTTGGGGCATCTGCCGGTCTGTTATGGAAATATTTTTATAGTGCATAAACTGAAAATGTTTTCATGACGCTTTATCTGGTGGGGATTGGACTAAATGATGAGAAGGATATAAGTGTGAAAGGCCTGGAGATAGTCAGGAAAGCAGACAAGATTTATCTGGATGTTTACACTTCTAAGATGAACTGCTCAACAAAAGACCTGGAGAAATTTTACGGCAAGAAAATTGTTGAAGCTGGCAGAGAGATGCTTGAGAACAAAAGCAACTTAATAATTGACGAGGCTAAGAAAAAGGAGGTTGCATTATTGATTATCGGAAGCCCTACAGCTGCAACCACCCATTCTAACTTTATAATAGAGGGAAAAAAGGATAATGTTGATGTGAAAGTCGTTGAGAATGCATCTGTCTTTTCTGCTGTCGGAATTACCGGGCTGTTTTTGTATAAATTCGGCCAGACCGTGAGCATTCCGCACGACAACAAAAATCTCAGCAGCCCTTATGAGAAGTTCAGGGAGAATGACAAGCTTGGACTGCATACATTGTTTTTGCTTGATGTTGACAAGAAGCTGATGACTGTTAAGGAAGCGCTTGATTACTTGATTAAAAGTGGGCTTGACAAGAACAGGAAAGTTGTTGGATGCGGAGCTCTAGGAAGCGATGAGCCAGAAATAAAATGTGGAAAAGCCTCTGAAGTTAAAATCAATGAGTTCCCGCAGTGCCTGGTAATACCGGGTGAGCTTCATTTTAAGGAAGAAGAGGCTCTTGAAATTTACAAATGAAAATTCAAGTCAACGTTAAAACCGGCAGGAAAAATTCTGAAATAAAAAAGATTGATGGGAATATTTTTCATGTAGACCTGAAATCAAAGCCTGTTGATAACAAAGCCAATATTGAATTGATAAGATTGCTTTCTAATTATTTTAACAGGAGTGTTGTGTTTGTTTCCGGGCTGAAATCAAAGAAAAAAATAATTGAGGTCATTGATTAGCCCGAACTTGGGTTGAACCCCCAAAAACGGCTGTAAGTGTGTTATAAGGCGCCTGGAGGGCTTAAGCAACACTTATATACCTGCTTCGCTTCATTTTTTTGGTCTAGTTTTGTGTTCCAAAAGGCAATGTTGGGGGAGAAGCAGAGAAGGTGCCGAAGGAATGAGCGAGGAAGAAAAAAAGAGGATTGCTTTGGGAAACGGGCTTAGGAGTGCGCTAGAGGTGCATACCAGGGCCATTGTTGGTTGTGCTGTTAATTACATGAGAGATAGTGGTATACCTGTTACTGATGACAAGGCTCGCGAATTTGGGGTTGATTTAACTGGGTTTGTTGCAGACAGGGTTGGGGAAATTGTGTCTGTGGATTATAGTAAGGATGACAATGTTTATGCTGCCCTTGCAGAGTTAGGGGACAGGATTTTGGCTGTTATATCTTCTTCTGGCGCGGGACTGTCTGATGTCAAGACCAGCAATTTTAGGAGAGCCTTAAGAGAGAACTTGATGCGTAAAATGGGCATTCGTGATATTCCAACCCCAGCGCAGGCAAGAGGGTTAGCTGGTTTTCTAG
>CAYIQA010000020.1:3946-9132 GCA_964365475.1 Candidatus Woesearchaeota archaeon
CTTCAATTACATCTCCCGAGATTGCATCTATTTTGAAGTTCAAGGTGTTAAAATTATTTGTTATGTAAGTTATGTTCCATAGGATTACATCTATTTTTTGTAGTATCACAATTTTCTTTGATGGAACCTCATTTTTGTATTTATCATTTCTAATCTTTTCTATTATTGAAAGAGCCTGCTCCGGGCCTATTTTTACCTTGTCAATGTCGAGATCATTAACATCCTCGTCCTTGTGCTTGAATATCTTTGAGTCTTCTGCGCTTATTTTAACCTCGGAATTTACAATGAAGGAAGTTGATGAATATTTTTTCCTGTCAAAGAATCCGATCTCCCAACCTTCATTATTGTCATTCCCGCCCATAATCCTGAAGAATATATAAAGAAAAGAATCTTTATTATCAGCTTTCCAGCCCTTGTAAACCGGGCTGTCTTCTAATTTTTTTAAATAATCTTTTAACTCTAGCATTGCAGTGATTTTGTTTTTATTTTCTCTTTAACATTTTCAATAAAGTCGTCAAGCTTAACACCGAACTTGATTTTGCCGTCCAGGGTTCTTACTGCCAGTGTGCTGTTTTGCTGCTCTTTGTCGCCGACAGTGATCATATAATTTATGTTCTGAAGCTGGGCATTCCTGACTTTCTTTGCAATAGTCTCGCTGCTGTCGTCTATATCTGTCCTTATGCCCTCCTCCTTCAGCCTTTTGCAAACCTTTTTTGCATAATCTAAATTGTCAGATGTTAAATTCATAACAACAGCCTGGACAGGATTCAGCCAGACAGGGAATTTTCCTTCAAAGTGCTCTGTAAGGATTCCTATGAATCTTTCCAGGCTTCCGAGAATTGCCCTGTGGATCATGATTGGAACGTGCTTTTTTCCGTCCTTGCCATCGTACTGCAGGTTGAATCTCAGCGGGAGCTGGAAGTCAAGCTGGATTGTTGCGACCTGCTGAAGCCTGTTCAGGGAGTCTTTAACATGAATGTCCACTTTTGGACCGTAGAATGCGCCTTCTCCCGAGCTTATTTTATATTTCATTTTCTTCTTCTTGAGAATGTACTCAAGAATTTTCTCTGCCTCATCCCAGAGCTTGTCATCGCCCATCCTGCTTTCAGGCCTTGTTGAGAAATGGATTTCTGTCTCCATTTTGAAGGTCTTTTCATAAACTAGCTTGACAAAGTCAAGCAGGTCATCTATCTCACCTTCAATCTGGTCTTCTGCAGCGAATATATGAGAATCATCCTGGGACATCTTTCTCACTCTTGTCAAGCCTGCAAGAACTCCCCTAAGCTCGTTTCTGTGCAGGGGAGCAAAGTCAGCTATTCTCATCGGCAGGTCGCGATAACTTTTTGCTAAGTTTGAGAACATAAGGCAGTGCGAAGGGCAGTTCATGGGTTTTAATGCAAAGTCTCTGTTATCAACTTTAAATATAAACATGCTTTCCTTGAAGTGCTCCCAGTGGCCGGAGGTTTCCCACAGAGATTTATCATAAAGAAGGGGGGTTACAACCTCTTTGTAGTCCCTTTTTTTGTACTCTTCTCTTATAAAATTAACCAGCTCGTTGAAAATAATGGTTCCTTTGGGATAAAAAAATGGCGCGCCAGGGCTTTCCTCGTGGAATTCGAACAAGCTAAGCTTCCTGCCAAGAACAACATGGTTTCTTTTTTCAGCCTCATCTAAAAACTTCAGGTAGTCTTTAAGATCTTTTTCAGACTTGAAAGCTGTTCCGTAAATCCTTGTAAGCATGGGATTTTTTGAATCTCCCCTCCAGTATGCGCCTGCAAGCTTCATCAACTTAAAGTGCTTGACTTTGCCTGTTGACTCTGCATGGCCGCCCCTGCACAAGTCAATGAAATCTCCCTGCTTGTAAAATGTTATCTCCCCTTCCTTAAGCTCTTTAAGTATTTCCTGCTTGAACCTGTTGGTTTTAACAAGGGCTTCAGCCTCTTTCTTTGAAACCTCAAGCCTCTTCAGCTGGTAATTTGCCTTCACAATCTCGCCCATCTTGGCTTCTATCTTAGGCAGATCTTCTTCTTTTATCTGCAGATTATAAAAGTCATAGTAGAAGCCGTTTTCAATAGTCGGGCCTATTGTTGGCAAGGCCTCTGGGTAAATCTCCTTAATTGCATGGGCTAGTACGTGGGCTGCTGTATGCCTTAACTTCTCGAGCTCCCCGTTGTCCTTCATAAAACAATAAGCTTCCTAAGGATATTTAATTCTATCGGAAAAAGAAATTTTGCTCTTGGAAAGATATAAAAATAAGCAAAAGCCCTTATTTAAACATGAAAAAGAGCGTTTTAATAGCTTTATTTTTGGTTTTACTGCCCGCTGCCGAGGCTGTTATATCTGTTGAAGGGCCTTCAAGAGATGCTTATAATGTCGGCGACAGGGTTGATATTAGCGGCTATGTTTCAGTTGAAGCCAAGACATTTGGATTTTTTTCCATTGACCTGGACTGCAAGCAGGACATGAAGCTTTTTGTGAAGCTGATAAACCTGAACAAGGGCGGCAGGGAAGCATTTGATGAGAGTCTGCCAATACCATTTTATATTGAAGGCCCCTGCGTTCTGAAAGCGGCATTGACAGTGAACAACAGCATCAGCCAGGAGGCAAGCTCAAAGCAGTTCTCCATTAGCAGGAAGCTGAAAGGTGATTTTGAGTTTACCAACACGAGCGTGCAGCTTGGAAAGATTGTCGTGATAAAAGGGAATATATTCAAATTGGACGGCACTGGCATTAATGGGTCTGCAGTAATCTATTTCATGCAGGGCAATAGCACTTATGCAGTCGATACTGTTGATGTTTCTGGCGGGAAAATTTCTTACAGCAAGGGAACTTCGCAGCAGCCTGCTGGAGATTATGAAATCCAGATAGACGTGCTTGACAGCCAGGGAAACCAGGACAACTTCACACTTGCTGGATTGAAGTTGATAAGTGATCTGAAGGCAAGCGCTGGCTTTGATGTGCAGCATGTCCTGCCTGGAAAGGAAATCCTTGTTGAAGGCAGTGTTAGGGATGTCATGAACGAGGATGTTGAGGAGGGCGTGATGACATGGGATCTTGCCGGAAGCTCTTACAGTGCTGATGTCAGGGACGGGAAGTTCAGCAGCAAGATGACTATAGCCAATAATTTCAAGACTGGAACTTACAATGTGCAGTTCTCTGTGGCAGACAAGCATGGAAACAGAGCAAACACAAGCGCAAGCTTCTTTGTTGATGCTGTTCCTACCTCGCTAACCTTAAGCTTGAGCGGCGATGAATTTAATCCAGAAGAACAGGTTGGCATAAAAGTAGGGCTGTATGATCAGGCCGGGGATGTCATTAGTGAGAATATTGAGACTCATGTGCTTAATCCTGACGGGGAGAAAGTCTTTAGTGATATTATAGCGTCTTCTGACCAGATAAATGTGATGCTGCCGAAGCATGCTGAGCCTGGAAACTGGAAAGTGAAGGCCTTTGCAAAAGGTCTTGATGACGAGAAAATATTGTACGTCAAGGAGCTGAAGAAGCTTGACTTTGAGCTTAACGGAAGCAGTTTAGCTGTCACTAATGTTGGCAATGTGGTTTATAATGAGGCTGTCAAGGTGAGGCTGTCAGGTTTTGGCGGGAATGACGTCAATATTGTCAGGAAGGTCAATCTTGAGGTTGGCGAGATGGAAGTTATTAATCTTGCAGAGGGAATACCTACAGGGGCTTATGCTGTTTATGCGGGGGATGAGGTGTTTGAGAATGTTGATATTGAGGGCGTGAGGGAAAGAAATTACAGCTGGATATATTATATTCTTGTTGCCATTGTGATATTTACCCTTATTTATTTGATAATGTCAAGGCACAGCATGAAGCAGAACAGGGCTGAGAGGAGAGAAGAGACGCACAGACGAGACGAGCATACAGATGAAAACTTTAGGGAAAGGATACAAAGAGATATTGAGAGGAATATGATAAAAAGAGAGCCTGTTAAAAGAGCAGACACAACACCAACTGTACCCAAAAAAGATTTCTTATTGGGAAGCTACAGCAAGGAAACAATATTCGGAAGAAAGAGGAAGGACAATGTTTAATTATAATATCAAGGCAAGCGAGTATGTTATTTCTGGCAGTTATTTTGGTGTTAATCTTTGTTCTAATGGGGCTGGAATTTGTACATGTGGGAAGGTTGGTTTTTGCAAAACCCAATTGAAAAGGCGTTAATTCCAAACTGTCAGAGCAAATAGCTAGTGTTGACTCCAAGCTCTCTGAGCATTTGGGCTGGCACAAAGGAAAGACAAATTCAAGATCTTAATATCTAATGAAGATAACGTCCTTTTCTTCATCAATCTTCTTGAACCCCCCTAATTTTTCAGGAATGTTTTTTGACCTTTTGAAGAATGTTAAGGCAATCTGAGCGTCTGATTTTGCAACCCTCCTTATTTCTTTTAATGCCTTCCTTAAGTCAGAATGATGCAAGGCTGTTACTGAGATTATTACATCAAATGTCTTTTTCTTGAAAGGAAGCTTTTCTGCTTTTGCGCATATTTTCATGCAGGGAGATTGCTCAAGTAATTCATAACAAGAATCTAATGAGATGCATGTTGCTTTGTCTTTAAAGTATGAAGTTGAGATTCCAGTTCCTGCTCCTATGTCAAGAAGCAGGCCTTTTGGTTTTATGTGCTTTGAAATTATTTCTAATTTTTTCATCTGCTCCTCCTTGTGGAGTTCATTGTAAGATCGGGCTATATGCCTATAATCCATAAGATTTATAATGGAAGACGTATTGAAAAGGTTTATGGTAACAAAAGATAAAGTTATTGAGGTCTTGAAAACAGTTAAGGATCCTGAGATCCATATTGATATTTATACTCTTGGCTTAATTTATAATATTGAGGCTGATAAAGATAGTGTTAAAATTTTAATGACATTAACAACACCTCAATGCCCTTATGGCCCGCAGCTGATGGATGACTTGAAGCAGGCTCTGAAGAAGAAAGCCAGGGCCAAGAATGTTGAGCTGAGCCTTACATTTAACCCGCCATGGAAGCCGAGTGATGAGCTGAGGAAAATGCTTGGGGTCTGAGATTATGAATAAAGAAGTTTGCTGGAAGAGCATTGAAAGTTATAAGATTCTTGAGAGAAAGTTAGAAATGGCTTAGCTTTAACTTTTAATTCACAACATTTATAAATCTTCACTATTGTGAACTATCTATGCTTAAACA
>CAYIQA010000021.1:0-8177 GCA_964365475.1 Candidatus Woesearchaeota archaeon
TCTTGAAAACCCTCATGTATTCATTAATAAAATTTTGTATTTTTTCTTTTATCATCAGAACTAGGATATCTTTGGTGTGTTTTTAAAGGTTTCTGGGGGGTGGTTAATTAATTAATCTTAACCGGGTGTACGTTTGGAGAATAAAATCTGGCAATAACCTATTTTTAAAGTAGTATTCTTGAACTGATAATGGTAAAAAATAGAACTGATCTATAAGCTTTCGACAATTTGTGGAATTGCAATGACATTGCATTGTCCAGAGTTTTCTATTAAATTCACTTTCAATCTTTTCTTTATTTTCCCACATGGTTGTTGAGTAATCGTATGTAATCTCTTCTTCTTTATCTATATCCATCAAAGCAACAAGCTCGTTTTTACCTCTTATGAAAGCATTTGGATTGCATGAGTGATTAAAAAGACGTGAGAATTCATTCAAATCAATATAAGTCTCTACATCTATTTGCAGTGGATCAGCAGCATCTTTCTTTAGATTATTAATCATGCCTACTAATTCTCTAAGAGAAATTTCTCTACCACTGAGAAAATATATCGTTTCATCTTTTTTTATTGGGCGTAGGGAGAAGACCCCCCTTCCAGAAATTAGTGATTGTTTAACATCTAATTTAGATATCATCTTAAATTCAATCCAGGAACTTTATTCCGAGCTCTGATTCCATTTCTTTCTTTGCCCTCTCGTGGAGGGTTCTCTTTGATCCAAATATCTGCGGGCTTTTAACACCAGTTATTATGATTAATGTTCTTATGACATTTGACAGGTCTTCGGAAATCTGGGCTCCCCAGATTATTCTTGCTTCCTCGTCAAGCTTCTGGGAGACAGTTTCAACAACTTTCTTTGCCTCGTCCAGAGTCATGTCTGGTCCGCCTGCTACGTTAATAAGTGCTCCGTTTGCTCCTGTGATGTCAACATCAAGAAGAGGATTGTTTATTGCCTTCAGCACAGCCTCAGTTGCCCTGTTTTCAGTGTCAGATTCACCAACACCAATCATTGCAACCCCGCCCCTGCCCATGACTGTTTTGATGTCAGCAAAGTCAAGGTTAACAAGGCCTGTTTTTGTAACTAGCTCTGCAATGCCCTTCACAGCATTTGTCAAGATTTCATCAGCAACCTTGAATGCAGTGTGCAGCGGCAGGTCAGGAGCTAACTGAAGCAGCTTGTCATTGGGAATAACTATTAAAGTGTCAACAATTTCTTCAAGCTTTTCAAGGCCCATCATTGCGTTGTCGTATCTTCTTTCTCCTTCCATCTCAAAAGGCAGGGTTACAATTGCAACTGTTAAAGCCCCTGTTCTTTTTGCAACATCAGCTACCACTGGGGCAGAGCCTGTGCCTGTTCCGCCGCCTAGGCCGCATGTTATAAAAACCATGTCTGCGCCCTGAACTTTTTCCCTTATTTCGCGCTCAGATTCTTTTGCTGCCTGCTCGCCTATCTGGGGAATGCTTCCTGCTCCCAGGCCCTTTGTTATTTCCCTTCCGATTAAAATCTTTACATCTGAGTTAGTATAAAGAAGATCCTGGGCATCTGTGTTTACTGCCACAGTTTCGCAGCCCTTAATTCCTACTTCAAACATCCTGTTTATTGTGTTGTTTCCTGCTCCGCCGCACCCGACAACCTTTATTTTTGCTTTTTGGTGGGCCAGCAGAGCTTCCAATTCCTCATCCATCGGATTTCTCAGCTGAGGCATGGCCTGCTTAAGAGAAATGTTTGCAACGTCTTTTGCTTGCCTTATTATCGAGTCCATTTTCTAGATTAAAAACAGGGAAAATGTTATATTTAAGCCTTTTCAGACTTTCCTTTGCTACTTTTCTGAGACTCTTTAGCATCTTCCTTGAAGTCTACTTCCTTTATTTCCGGTATCAGCTCTTTTATCTTCTTTGAAAGTGACTCTTGGAGCTGCTCAGGAAACTTGATTTTAATTGTTAATCTGTTGTCTTTGATGTCAAATTTTATTCCCGGGTTAAGCATGTCTAGAATAACCTGGATCTTTTCCTCGGGTTTTGTTAGTATCCTCTTTACCTTAACTTCGTATACAACTTCCTTGCTTGCAAGTGGGTGATTAAAGTCAATTATTACTCTTCCGCCTGAAACTGACCTTACTGTTCCCAAGATGCCGTCGAGGTTTAGCCTTAAGCCAGGGAATGGTCTTATCTGCTTGTCATTGAAAGCGCTTGCCGGGATTAAGCGCATGAGCTTCGGGTCTCTTTTTCCAAATGCATTTTCCGGAGAAATCTCAATTGTGTAGTCTCCAACATCTTTTCCCTCCAGGAATTCATCAAGGCCTTTTATGAGGTGCCTTTCTCCTATGCATATCATTACAGGCTTGTAGGAAAACTTGGGATTAAAAATATTTTTGTCTTTTGCAGTTTTTTCCTCTGTCAAGTCAAAGATTTCGCCGGTGTCTTTTATTTTGCCTACAAAGTCAAGCTCAACAAAATCATGCTTTTTCATTTGCATGGCTGGTTTGCCTGCCTGTGCATATTTAAAAGTTTGTATTATTTATGGTCACAAAAGAAAATCTTTTTAAAGACAGTACTTCTCAGGCTTTTCATGTCGGATATAAAACAGGCAAACGCTACTGAGATAAAGCCCGGCAATTATGTTATTTTTGACGGAAAGGCATGCGTTGTCAAAGATGTCCAGAAAAGCAAGCCTGGAAAGCACGGGCATGCAAAGTGCAGGATTGAGGCCATATCAATTATTGATGACCAGAAGATAATCAAGGTGATGCCGGGACACGACAGGGTTGATGTTCCTATAATAGAAAAGAAGAATGCCCAGGTGCTGAGCGTTGCTGGCGAGTCAGCAAATGTTATGGACACAGAGACATACGAGACTTTTGACATAAAAATACCTGGGGAGATGAAAGGGCAGATCAAGGAGGGAAGCAGTGTTGTTTACTGGATTGTCCTAGGACAAAGGGTGATCAAGCAGTCAAAGTAAAATGGTAAAATTTCCAGAGGCATCAGCAAGGCTGTTCAAGAACATATTTGTGTGCAGGAGATGCAAGACCAAGATGAGGACAACCTCGCAGAGAATCATCCACAAAGAGATACTTTGCAGGAGATGCGGGGGGAAGGCTTTTAGAGCCATAAAGAAGGGAACTGCCAAATGAATTGGGATATTATTCTTGCTATTGTTTTTTATGGTTTGATAATATGGTTTTTCCTTAAAACCAGGGACAGGTGGGAAGTGCATGGCAGCCTAGTCGGGCTGTACAGGACGCAGCTGGGATTAAATCTGATGGGAAAAATAGCTAAAAACTTTCCAAAACTTCTCAGATTTCTTTCAGGGATAAGCGTTTTTCTCGGGTTTGCAGGAATGGCATTCATAATGTATTATTTTGTTGCCGGAACTTACACCTTAATAACTGTGCCTAAAGCAGTTCCAGCGCTTGCACCAATATTGCCGGGAATTAAAATACCCGGGCTGCCTGTGCTCGGGTTCTGGCACTGGATCATTGCAATATTTTTGGTTGCTGTTGTCCATGAATTTTCCCATGGTGTGTTCTCAAGGCTTTACAATGTGAAAATAAAAAGCTCTGGCTTTGCTTTTTTCGGGCCGATATTGGGCGCTTTTGTCGAGCCTGATGAGAAAAATCTTCTTAAGAAAAGCACTTTCCATCAGCTTGTTGTCTTTTCAGCAGGGGCATTCTCAAATGTCCTTCTTGCTGTAGTATTTTTGCTGATTCTAAATTTTGTTACTGCACCTGCTTATTCTTATTTTTATGAAGGGACAGGAATGCAAGTCAATAATGTTCTGCCTGACAATCCTGCTGCAGTTGCTGGCTTGGTTGCCCCAATTACAGTAAGTTCAATAAACAACATGAGGACTACAAACTTTGTGGAGTTTGTCAATGCAACAAGGGATATCAAGCCTGGCGATAATGTCGTTCTCAGCACAGATAAAGGGATTTATACAGTAATTGCGATTGAGAATCCAGACAACAAGAGCAAGGGCTTCATAGGAATTTCTGATTTTGAATTGGATATGCAGATAAAGAACGAGATAAAAGGGAAGATTGGGACATTCATTCCAGGGGCTCTTGTCTGGCTGCACATGCTTGTGTTTTGGATATTTGTAGTGAGCTTTGGTGTGGGGTTGTTTAATCTGTTGCCTCTTGGACCGATTGACGGCGGGAGAATGTTTTATACTGCAATCAAGCATTATGTCAAAGACGAAGTGAAAGCGAAAAAAATATTTGGTTCTGTAACTTTGCTATGTCTGCTTCTTATTTTCATAAATATAATTCCTTACTTGTGGAAACTTTTTGTCTGGATATTCAGGCTGTTTATATAAAAATGTTTAAATAATGAGGTTACCGGGTTTCTTCTATGCTAGTTGATGTTCATGCGCATTTGACTATTGGCCAGTTTGACAAGGACATAGATGAGGTGATGAAAAGAAACAAAGATGTTACCATAATTGAGAATGGATTAGATTATGAAAACAATCTCAAGGTTCTTGAGCTTGCCGGCAAATACAAAAATGTCAGGGCTGCCCTTGGTTTGTATCCCACTCATGCTGTTGAAATAAATGATGAGAATTTTGCAAATGTCCTTAAATTTATTAAGAAAAACAAGAGCAAAACTTGTGCTGTCGGCGAGATTGGACTGGACCTGCAGGAGATTGAGGACGTTAAACTGCAGAGGGAGCGCTTTATTGAACTTGTTGAATTGGCCAGAAAGATTGACAAGCCTGTTATAGTCCACTCAAGAAAGGCTGAGAAAGAAACTGTCGAGGCTCTTGAAAGCACCGGATACAAAAAAGTTGTGATGCATTGCTTCTGTGGCAACATGAAGCTTGTGAAGAGAATTGAGGACAACGGCTGGTTTATTACAATTCCAGTTATTGTTTTAAATTCCCAGCAGTTTCAGCTGATTGCAGAGAGAGTCAGCATAAATCAGATTCTTACTGAGACTGACTCGCCTTACCTGCACTTCAACAAGAACGAGAGAAACGAGCCGAGAAATGTTTCATACTCACTGAAAAAAATTTCTGAGATAAAAAACATGGATGAGGATGAGGTGAAGAAAAATATTTTCATGAATTTCCAGAAATTATTCAAAAAGTAAAAAATAGAAAGTTTTTTAAGCAAGGACATCCACTAAAATTGTAATATTTCAACAAAATAAGAGGTGCAAAATGGCTGCAAGAAGAAAAGCTAAAAAAACATCGCGAAGAAAGAGAAGACGTTAAGTCTTCTTCTCTATTTTTTTTATTAAATTTTCAAATTGCTAGGGTTTAATTTCTATTATTGTCCCTTCATCACCGGGATTTACAAGCAAGGTGTTTTTTATTTTGTCTTTTAAGTAAAATGTTTCGTGGAAATGTCCTGATATTGCCAGTGCTGGATGCAATTTTTCTATGAACTTTCTGCTTGAAATGCAACCGCGATGACCCCTTTCAGGATCAAGAAAGTCAATCTCTGTGTTGTAGGGCGGTGCATGGGTGACAAGAATCAATCTTGCATTTCTTGGAAGCCTTTCCCCGACCTTTTTAATTGCTTTTTCAAGAAGAGGCTCTGTGAAGCTGAATCCCCCGCCGCCAAACCCGAAAATGTATGTATATTCGCTTACTTTTGCAAGCCTTAAATGAACAGGAATCAAGTTATTGTATTTCTTAGAGGTTTCAATTGTTGTCTTTTCGTCTTCATGATTGCCGTGGATAAAAAATATCGGCAGCCTGATGTTTTTTGCCATGAATTTCATTACTTTATCCAGGTCATGCCCGAAGAAGGTCATGTCGCCGCAGCATATTGCAATATCTGCCTTTTCTGCCTTTTTGGTTATTTTCTTCAAAGTAGGAAAATGCGAATGGAAGTCTGTAAAAGCCAGTATTTTCATGGAATTGTGGTTAAGGTAAAGGTTTTTATACTTTCTTGTATTATTTCAGATAAATGAAGGAACTTTTGATTCTGGGGGTTGATCCTGGCACAACAACTGCGTATGCACTTCTTGATTTGCAGGGAAATCTGAAAAAATTGAAGAGTGCGAAGGGGCTTACCTTGGGCAAGCTTATAGGTGAGGTTGTTGACGAGGGAAAAATAATTGTTGTTGGGACTGATGTGAAGTACAATCCAAAATTCGTTGAGAAAATCTGCAGCATTTTAGGAGCTAAACTTCTTAGTCCAGGAGATAATATAAAAGCTGGTATGAAAGACAGAATTACCTCAAGTTACAAGGTCAAGGACGATCATCAAAGAGATGCACTTGCGTCTGCTTTGCTTGCATACAAAAAAGTCAAGGATATATTTGACAAGGTTGACTTGCGTCTGAAGGAGATAGCTAAAGAGCATTTGAGCGATGATGTCAAACTTCTTGCTCTTCATGGCTACAGCATTGTTGATGCCGTAAATAAAATTGAGAAAAAGGAAATTGTTTCTGTAAAGAAGAAAAGAATTAAAGAAAAAGTCAAGAAAAGCATGAGGATATTTGAGGAGAATGAGAAACTAAAAGTCGAGAGGAAGTTGCTTGAGAAGAAGATTAGCGATCTTTTGAGGAAACTTCAGGAGACGGAGAAAAGTATTCATAATGTTGTAAGGGAGAAAGTTGAAAAGAATCTGGAGATAAAAAATAAAAACATAAACTCAATTCTGCTTGAGCTTAATACTGCTAGAAAAGAGATTGAATTGCTGAGGGGCGAAATAGAAAACCTGAACGAGGCATTAATCGAGATGGAAGGAAAAATTGTTGCCAGAAAGTTTGACAATCTTAGCCAAAACATAGTCAATAGCAATCTAAAGAGTGGCGAGGTTATTCTCGTTGATGATCCCAATATATTTTCAGAGAAAAGTCTGAGTCATCTAAAGGAGCTCGGGATTATTGTTGTTTGCAATAGAGAACCAAATAAATACCTTAAAGAGTCTGACATTACTTTAATAGACCTGAAAAATGTCAATCACAAAAAATTCAGTAGGTTTATACTAGTAAATAGGAGTGATATAGACAAAGAGATAAAGAATTTCGATATTTTAGCTAAAATAGTTAAGGAATATAAAGAAAAAAGAAAAATAATATGATTATTCAGACATGTATCCTATCATGAAGCCTTCTTCCTCTGCGCTTATCTCGTCGTTTTCAAGCTGGGCTTCCAGGTATTCATAATTGTAGATGTCTGCTATTTTATCTCCCATTTTGGCCTTCCAGGGGCAGGTTTCTCAGCTGCAGGCTTGTTAAAGCCTCTATGGTCTCCCTGTTTGTGTCAAAGGAAGAAACCCCCCATCCCTGTTGCTTTAGAATTCTTCTAAATAGGCTAAATGATTTCATGATAACACCTCCGCTCCCAAGATTCTTTGCCTGAATCTTTGTTTCTAAAGGCTATAAAATCAAACTTATTTATATACAATCTGGGGTGGTTTGTCAAATAAACTGGTAGCAAAAAATATATGTTGGAGAATAGTTTTTTATGAAGGAAGACTTATAAAGCGAGTGATTTTTTTACTGTTTTATGGGCCGGTAAGTCAGCCCGGTAGACTGCTCCCATGGCATGGGAGATGCCTCGGGTTCAAATCCCGACCGGTCCACTTTAAAAATGAAAAACAGAAAAATAAAAGCGGTAATATTTGATCTTGGAGATACTTTAATCAAACAAAAAGTTAGCTTTTACAAAAGATTGAAACGTAGCTATGATATTAAAGTAGAACTTGACTTGTTTCGCAAAGTTTTTAGCAAGTTATTTCATACTAAATCCTGGGAAGATACTAATAATGTTATGAAAAAATTAGCCAAAATATGTAAACTTGAGAATAATCCTTCTTTTTTGAAATATCTTGAACACCTTTTTATAAACCAAAAATATTTTTATGTTAAGTTTTCTGGAACTGAGAGACTGTTAAAAGAACTTAATAATAATGATTATAAAACTGCTATGATAACTAATTGGAATCAAGGTTGTATGGATGTTATTGAACATCACAATCTGAAGGATTATTTTTATCATATTGCCATTTCTGCATATGAGGGTATAAAGAAACCTGATCCAAAATTATTTAGGAGAGTCTTAAGACGCTTAAAAGTTAAACCAAGCGAGGCTTTGATGGTTGGTGATAGTCATGATCATGATTATTTCGTTGCCAAAAGACTTGGAATGCACGCTTTGCTTTTGGAGAGAAAAGAGAAGAAGCATAGTCATTCAATAAGAAACTTGAGGCAGGTTGTTT
>CAYIQA010000022.1:0-8008 GCA_964365475.1 Candidatus Woesearchaeota archaeon
GCAGATAATTGAGTGTAATGATAAGACTTTGGATATAGATCTAACTGCGAGAAATAGCGGCGGGAGCGGGGAAATTGATATCAAGATAATAAGCAGAGTTGCAAATATCGAAGATTCGAAAACTATCAGGATAAATGAAGACAGTGAGGAGAAAGTTGGTTTTAGGGTAGGTTTGCCTGGCAATCTAGAAGTGAAGTCCTATGAAGGCTTAGCAGGAGCCTATTACAAAGGCGAGTTAATAAACTCTAAGGATATCGTGTTTACAAATGCCTGCGCTGGCGAAGAGGAGTCCCAAAATACAGTTGCCGATTACGACCTAAGTTATTTCCCTAAACCATTTGTTTTCAGAAAAACAGCTCCCCCATTGGCTCTGGTTGCTGGGGAAAATGCCCCGTCTTCTGACGTTCTAGCTTTAGCAGATATAGCAACTTCTTTGCAGTCTTTTGCTAATATAGAAACTCTCGAAGAGAGTTTTCTGGATTCTGAACTAATTGACAATAAAACATTATTAAAGTCCCATAACATAATTGCTGTCGGGAATCCATGCGAGAACAAGGTTGTTGAGGAGTTTACTTCTTACAATTGCGAAAATGTACATGAACTCGGCAGATATGCTGCAATTGAACTCAAGAAGAATAGCGAGAACTTGGTTCTATTAGTAACAGCCCAATATCCTGAAGTGAGGAGAAATGCAACCAAAATATTTAGCAATCTTGATAAACATAACTTAAAAGGAAAAAGAGAAGTATTTATTTATGGCACAGAAGAAAATCCAGAAATCTTGTTTGATCTTCCAGTTGTTAAAATTCCAGCTAAAAAAACTGGAGTGGAAAAACCTGTTGAAGTCATTAAAGAGACTAAGGAAGAAGAAAAATCTGATACGCAATCAGAAGGGCAGACTCTAGAGAAACCTAAACAAAAAAGAGAAAAGAAAGCAGGTTTTTTCAGAAGATTATTCGGATGGTTTTTTGGGCTGTTTTAGATTTTTTATCCTCTAGCAAATGCTGGGCCATATAACTGAATATAATTGGGTGATCTACTTCATCGCCTTCCTGATCTTTTCAGCCTGGTCCTTGAATCCAAATTCCTTTCCAAGGTTGAATATCCTGTAGGATGTGTACAGGAAGACAAAATATGCGAGCGTTATAAAAATATATTTCGGATACAGCCATCCTCCGCTCCAGTTGAACAGGTCTATCATCGTGTCCCATAAAGAGAAAACAAGTATAAGCACAAGGCACAGCGCAAAGCTTGTTGTGTAGTCTCTCAGGCTTGAGCCTCTTGAAAGGACGCTTCTTGCGCGCATTGTGAACATTAAGGATGTTATTCCAAAGCACAGTGATGTAAGCCCTATAAACAAAGCAATATCCCTCCCAACCAAAGTCATCAGGCCAAACAAGCCAGCCATAATAGCAGCTAGGCTTATTATCACAAGAAATAACTCTCTCATTCTCCACCCCCAAGCTCCATTCTTATGTCGCAGAACTGGCTCAGCTCATTAATAAGATCTTTGTTGCTCTCTTTCTCAAGGCTTACAATTATCCCCCTCACTTTCCATATCCTCATCTTCCCTGCAAGAAAATGGATAAACTTGGCAACAGTCACTGCGCTGTTGTACATAAGCAGGGTGTTAAGGCTGTCAAAGAAAACAAACTTCTCCTTAGACGGCACCGCTATCACCGCCTGGTCCATTGCCAGGGATATATCACTTAAATTTTCAGGATTTCCAATAAACAGGCAGTCGCTTCTTTTTTCTGCAATCCCGCCGCTTGTCTTTGTTATTGCATCAATGAAAATAACCATGTCCTTCTTGATTTTCCTGATCTCAAATTCCCCCTTAATGGCTTCGTAAGGCTTGTTGAGCGACACGTACACCCCGGGTATGTTTGCTGTGTTAACTAAATATTTTATTATAGAAAGATTTGCCTCATAATACAGTTCAGCTTTAACAGTTGCAAGCGCGACATACTCTTTCCTGTCGCCAAGCTTTTTCCCAAATTCAGTGCCAAAATCCATAACACAGCCTCTTTTCCACTCAAGATTTACAGCAGGTTTGTATATAAACATTTCCACGAAAAAAGAAAACCTTTTATATAGGGCGTTAATACAAACTTTTCAGAGGTGGATTATGGACAAGATAGCAACCGGCGTTCCCGGCCTTGATAAAATACTAAAGGGCGGCCTGAGAAAAGGCACTTTTACTCTTATCAGCGGCGTGCCTGGCACTGGAAAGACAATTCTTGGCTTGCAGTTTCTGGTTGAGGGCGTTAAAAGGGGCGAGAGGGGTTTGTTTATATGCAGCGAAGAACCCCAGGAGGATGTCAAGACTTATGCAAAAAACCTCAAGATAGACCTTGATGAGTTTGAGAAACTGAAAAAACTTTTCTTTGTCCAGCAGCAGATTTCTGACAGGAAAATAGTCTCACTCTCGACACCGATTGACATGATAAAAAAAGAGAAGATAAAGAGGGTTTTCCTTGACTCCCTGACAATGTTTAAGTACATGCACATGGCGGGAACAATGGACTTCAGGAAGGAGCTTTACAATTTCATAAGCATAATGAAGGAAACTGGAGTCACTTTACTGATAACAGCTGAGAGAGACAGGACAAGCCTGGACATGACAAAATACGAGGACCATGACTTTCTGTTTGAAGGCCTGATAATACTTACAAAAATAAGAAAGGGCGCCTCTTACGAGAGATGCATAACAGTCCAGAAGATGCGCGGCCAGGATCACTCGATGGACATTTACCCGTTTACAATAGGTGAAGGTGGAATAACAATTCATGTGGATCAGCCGCCATTTTCATTGATAGAGCAGGATGTAACAAAGACAAAAAACAGCAGATAAAAAATGGCAGACAAGGACAGAATGGCAACAGGCATAATAGGCCTAGATCCGCTAGTGGAGGGCGGTTTCAAGAGAGGAACAATTAATCTGGTCGCAGGCGACCCGGGAACAGGCAAGACTATTTTTGCCATACAGTTCCTGGTTGAGGGAATAAAGAACGGTGAGCCAGGCATTTACATAACATTTGAAGAGAAAAAAGACAAGCTCTACGAGGATATGCTCACTCTTGGATGGGACCTTAAGAAGCTTGAAAAAGAGGGGATGTTTGCATTTCTTGAATATACCCCGGAGCAGGTGAAGAAGGTTCTTGTTGAGGGCGGCGGCACTATCGAGACTGTTTTGAACAAGATAAAGGCAAGAAGGCTAGCTATAGATTCAGTTACATCATTCACGCTTCTTTACCAGGATGAGCTTACCCAGAAGGAGGCTGCAGTTGCCTTGTTTGAGCTCATAAGCAAGTGGGGATGCACAGCGCTTCTTATCTCGCAGAACACAAACCTTGATGAGGAGTCAATCTCAGCAGCGCTTGAGTTTGAGGTTGACTCAATAATACTTCTTTACCATCTCAAGTCCAAGGGAGTCAGGAGAAGAGCGCTTGAGATCCTTAAAATGAGGGGCACGAAACATCCAGAAAAGACATTTGCGCTTGAGATAGGAAAAAACGGCCTTAAGGTCAACAAGGATGAGATTGTCGCCTTCTGAGCATTTTTTCTTTTCTTTTAGCGAAAGAAAAATTCCATGGAAAAAGAAAATCTAGAAGAACAGATAAACTAGAATTGACAGCGCTGCCATGCTTCCCAAGTCTGCTATTGAGGTTGTTATCGGTATCACCAGGTCATCAGGATCCTTATTTTTCTTGTAAACATAGAACCCGAACCCGATAGATATAAAAAATATGATAAGGACAAGGATTATCACCACAATCAGCGATGTCAGGAAGAGTTTTATAACGAAATCCGAGTCTGCGGTAAATCCCCTGAATTTTGACAGCACGATCGACATCAGCACCATGTACGAGGTAGCGATAATGGCAGCCAGGAAGATATCCTTGAAAAGGTGCTTCACAAAGTGGAATCTCCAGCTTGACCTTTTTATTTTCTGCTCATAGAGATGCGTTGTAAACTTGGAAACAATAATAATTCCGAAGTCGCCTATCATATTGTTCAGTGCAGGAAGTATAATAAACAAAGGCACGAACATTATTAATTTCTCCTCAACAAGTTTTATGCTTAATCCGCCAAAAGAGCTCAAGATAGATGCAAATATCAGGACTTTCATGCTTTCAGTTATTATCTTCTTGTATATGTTCATAGTACCACCCACAATGCCACAAGCAGGCTCAGGATACTTATCACATCCCCGCTTGTTGTTACATAAGGCCCCATTACATCATCAGGATCATATCCCTTCCTGAAAAACCAGAATGTAGAAATTAGAGTCAGCGGCAGTTCAATTACAAGCGACAATATCAGCGCAAACACAGACACAAATATTATCTTGACATCAACAACCCCGAATACCATCTTGGTGATAAGAAAGGCGAGAAGCCCGAGAAACAAGCCGACAATAATCCCCAATGATACAGTTGCGAAGACATTCTCTTTTATAAAAGGGCTATTCTTCAATTCTGGGGATATTTTCCTGGTATGGAGCGCAGTTCCGAGCCTTGCAGCCAATGACCCCAATATATTGCCGTGCATCTCTAGGAATCCTGGAATAAGGACAAGCAGCCCTGGTATAAGATAAAGCTTGTCAGCAGCAGATGTCAGGAATATCCCCCCAATAAGGCCGAATGTTGTTGCAATAAGCTGGGCCCCGATTATCTCTACAAAGTCCTTGTCAATCCTCTTTTTTGTCTTCCCAGCTATCTTCATTAATTTGATTTAAAGGCGCCCTTTATTTAAACTTGTGCTTTCACTCTATAGTTTTTATATACAAAAATTTTATATACCAGCTATGCGGGCACAAGATTATGAATTACGACGATGAAGACAACTTCGAGGCAGATACTGATGAAGGCCAGGGGATTTATGAAAAGGATACTCTCGAGGATTTGGAGGAAAATGACGAGATAAGCCCTGAAGAGGAGGCCTTCATGGAAGGCTACAGAAAAGCAGGCATTGTGAAGGAGAAAAATAAAGGCGTCAAGCCTGCGAAAAAAGAGGAAGAGAAATCAGAAAAAAAGTCTTCTGAAAAACAAAGGAAAATAAGGAAAAGAAAAAAAGCAAAAAAATACAGGAAAAAGAAAAGATAATTATTTCAAATCTTCTTTAAATATCAAGGCTGTTACCAGCAGGCATATCGCAAACAGTGGCATTAGTCCAAGCAGGCCAATTTGTTCTACTGCCGGCATGGCTTCTACAGGCAGGACAAGCAGCCTGAAACTTTCCCTTAATCCAACTACCACATTTACTGCAAGCCCGAGCACCAATATAAATATTGAAAACAGAAATGCCGTAATGCCCCTGCTGTATTCCTCGCTCTCGTATTGTTTGAATACTGCAAGATAGATAAGGAGCGCAATCGCTGCCAAAAGCGACAGCGCGTTTATGAAAAATAATGTTTCTCCAGCCATTTTACCTTCCAGCCCTCAATGTTTTTTGAAGTATACTTATCTTGTCCCTCTCTTTTTTCAGATCCTTCTCTTTCTGCTCAAGCATGCTTCGCAGGTTCTCAATCTGGGTGTCTTTTCTCACAAGCTCGTCTCTCCTTAGATTAATCTTCTCTTCCTCTTTGGAAAGATTTTTCTCCCTCTTGTTCAGGTTGCCTTCCCAGTCCTCAAGGTCAACCCTTTCCTCAATCAGCTCATCTTCCAGCTTCCTGATATCGTCAAATTTCTCCTTTATTCTTTCCTGCTGAGCTTCAAGCTTCTGCCTAATTGCCTGGACGTCATCCCTTTCATCTTCAAGCGCCTCTTTCTCCTTCTCGAGCTGTTTTATTCTTCTAAGCTCGACATCAAGCTCCTCCTTCTTCTGCTGGAGCTTGAATTCAAGCTCCTGAAGTTCTCTTGATTTCTTTTCAGCAGCAGTTTTCTCCTTCTCAATGTTCCTTCTTGTTCTTTCAACTTCTGCCTTGTTCTCCTCAACCTGTATCCTCTCGTCTTCAATCTGCTCTTCAAGTGCATCAAGCTTGTCCATCCTGGCTTTTAGCTTTTCTTTCTCCTTCTCAAGCTTCCCTTTGGCATCATTTAGCACCTTCTCTTGGAAGGCCTCTTTATTATCATCAAGGGTTTTGTTCTTCTTCTCAAGCCTCTCATGCAGCGTTTTTATTTTTCTTGACCTTAATTTTGCATCCTCTTCCCGGTCTTCAGCATCCATCAGCTTATTATCAATAATCCTTTTTGTCTTTGATATGTCTGATCCTTCCTTCTTCAGCCTTTTCCTCTCATTCTCAAGTTTCTCAGCCCTTTTGTCAAGGTCCTTCTTCATGCTTTCCAGGTCTTTTCTGAAGCTCTCAACATTTTTCTTCTCGTTTTCGAACTTCTTCCTCTCCCTTTCAAGGTCTTTCAGCCCAAACTGCACTGCAACAGGAGCAGCAATCTGGACCTTCTGCTTTGCAGCAGGCACTGCAGGCACTTGTCTTTTCTCGTCCTTAATAATCTCTATCTGCATGCCTTTCTTCACAGAACTAACATGTTTGACTGCTAAATATAGTGCAAAAGCAAGAATAATCAGGTTAAGCAGGGCTGTAATTACGCCGCTTATGTCATCTGGGATTATGCTTAGGCTTCCGAGAACTGCAGGAATAAACAGCAGCATCACGGCGCTAATTACTTTGCTTGATTTTACCGCCCCCGTTTTCTTGTCCATTCTCAGCCTGAACCAGAGGGCTGCACCGAGAAATAGCAATAATGCTGTTACATACCTTTGAGCTATTACAAACGCATCAGAGACCATTAATCACTCCCCCATAATATTATCTGATTACCACTATATAGTATTTAAATGTTTCTATGCGCTTCTGTGCTTTTTGGTAAAGGTTTATATATAATCTGTCATGAGATAATAGGGAAAAAGGGGTGCAAATGGAAAAAATACTAGAGGGCCTTCCGCATGATTTTTCTATACTCATAAACACCAACATAGACACCCATATGGATGCCTATAAAATTTTAGACCACTTTCATCATCTTGCAGGCATATGCATAACGCTGAACAGGCCTGCAAAAAACCTGAAGAAGCTCCTTGATTTTCACAAGATAAAGAGCAGCCACCTGCATTTTATAGACTGCATCTCAAGGAGCATCAACCATATGTCTTTTATGAGCAAATGCACCTATCTAAGCTCCCCTGACCTGACAGAAATGGGCGTTGCTGTTGATGAGCTGGCCAAAATACTGCCTGGCAGGAAGTTCCTGATCTTAGATTCCCTGTCAACCTTAAGCCTGTATTACAAGAAAGAAACAATAGACTATTTCCTTAATTTTTTCATAAACAGGATGCGCGCCCTGAACATAAATCCTATAATACTAAACGAGAAAAAAGAGCTTAATTTTGACTACAACTGCTTTGACAAAATTCTGGACGCCTAAACCTCTTCAGAAAAGTCTTCGAGCTTGTAGCTGAATTCCTTGTCATCCTTGATTATTCCCTTGTGCTTCAGATATTCCTTTGCCAGTATGTAAAAGAAAAGCCCCAGGCTTTTCTTCCCCTTGTTGTTGCACGGCACAACAAGATCAATATAGTTGCTTGTGTTGTTTGTATCGCACAGTGCTACGACAGGCATTCCTGCATTTACAGCATCCTTGACTGCATTCTTTTCTGGCTCGGGATCTGTAACCAGCATCATTTTTGCCTCCATAAAAATTTCTAGGTTCGGATTTGTTAATATTCCCGGCTGATAGCGCCCTGCAAATACCCTGATTCCTGTTGCAGTCCCGAATGCCCTCACTGCCTTCCAGCTGTTTTCCCTTCTTCCGACAACCAAAATATCTTTTGGTTCGTACTGTGCCAGGAATCTGGCTGCAATCCCTATTCTCTTGTTAATCTCCTGCACGTTTAAAACAGAAAGTCCGTCCGGTCTTATCTTATAAATAAATGGCTCCATATACTTTGTCTTGAACTTTGTTCCTATATGAAGTCCGGCTTTCAAATATTCATCCAAAGGCACAAGAAGCTGCTGATCATGCCCAGCCTGCCCGGTCTCTTGCTTTGT
>CAYIQA010000023.1:0-7299 GCA_964365475.1 Candidatus Woesearchaeota archaeon
ATATGGAAGAAAAAAAGAAAATTAAGCTTGAGTTTGAGCAGGCTACATTATGGAAAGTATTGACAGTTGTTCTTGCTTTAGGTTTGTTGGTATCAATTGTTACTGGGGGTTTCTCTGGGGGAGAAAGGGCCAAGGCTGTTCAAGCTCCAACTCCAACAAATGATGGAGGATCTCAAGGGCCTCAGCCAGTGATTGATGTTGATATTGATGACGACCCGATGCTTGGAGACGAGGATGCTCCGGTTACAATAGTCTCATTTGAAGACTTTCAGTGTCCGTTCTGCAAGAGGTCATTTGACCAGACGTTCCCGATGCTGAAGAAGAATTATATTGAGACTGGAAAAGTAAGGTATATCTATAGGGATTTCCCTCTGCCGTTCCACACAGAAGCTGACGAGGCTGCGAATGCAGCAGAGTGCGCAGGAGACCAAGATAAGTTCTGGGAGATGCACGAAATGATTTACAAAAACCAGCAGGAATGGGCTGGAAATTCTCAAGCAATCTCGATATTTAAGGGGTATGCAAAAGACATCGGTTTGGACACCACAAAATTTGATTCCTGCCTGGATTCTAGAAAATATGACAGCGAAATCCAAAATGATATGAGTGACGGGAATTCATACGGGGTTTCAGGAACGCCGACATTCTTCATTAACGGGATTTCTCTTGTTGGTGCACAACCATATAGTGAATTTGAGAGGGTTATCGAGCAGGAATTGGCACAATGAAGAAACTTCTTTTTCTTTTTTTCTTAATATTTTTAGCAGCTTGCTCCTCGGCAACTGTTGACAAGGGATCAAGCGTAAGCATTCAGCCCAGTGTCCAGCCTGGCGAAATCAAGACTTTTATAGAAAAACCAGATGCAACTGTTTGCACTCAAGACAGCAAGCCAATAATAAGGCTTTTTGCAACGTCTTGGTGTCCCCATTGTCAGTGGATTAAAAATAGGTTTAATCTAGTTGTCAGTGAATATGTAGAGCAGGGCAAGATTGTCGCGCACCATTGGGTTGTTGACAAAAACGATGACGATTTGACTTCAATAAAGGAGAGCTATGTTCCTGCGGATGAGCTAGCTGTGTTCAAGGCATTTAACCCGAGGCAGTCAATACCAACATTTGTTTTTGGTTGCAAATACCACAGGATTGGCAACGGATATGAATCCCAGAATGACTTGAATGCAGAAGAAACAGAGTTCAGGACAATAATAGAAAAATTAATTGAAGAAGCAGGAGGCGCATAAAATGAGAAGAATATTGGCTCTTTTAGTTTCGCTGGTGTTTTTAGTGGCTGCATGTTCTTCAGCACAGAATCAAGCTACAAGTTCAGCAGATGAAACGCCGCAGCATACCATGATTGGCCAGCAGATGGCGGGAGAGCTGAAGACTTTCAAAATGACAGCCAAGCAGTGGGAATTTAATCCCTCAGTTATAACAGTAAGTCAAGGTGACCATGTAAGGCTGGAAATAGCAAGCATAGATGTTGAGCATGGCTTTTCAATCAAAGATCTTGGAATTGATTCCAAGCTTAAGCCTGGAAAAACAGAAATTGTTGAGTTCGTAGCAGACAAGAGGGGCACATTTGAATTTTACTGCTCAGTATACTGCGGAGAAGGCCACTCAGAAATGGAAGGAACTTTAATAGTAAATTAAAATGAGAAAGTCAGATATTTCTTCTCTTTTTCTTAGGCTTGGTCTTGGCATAGTTTTTATAATATTTGGAATTGGAAAATTTACAAACGACATCTGGGCGCAAACAATGAGGAATATTCCGGCCTTGCAGGCTATTCCAATAAGCATGGATATCCTTATCTATCTTGACGGTGCTTTTTTATTAGTTACCGGGTCGCTTCTAGTTCTCGGCCTCTTTACAAGGCTTGCAGCCCTGTTTGCATCCTTCCAGTTAGTGGCAGTCTTGATATTGCTAAAATTCGGGGAGGTTAGAGACATAGCCCTCCTGGCAGCGTCGTTAAGCCTGCTCCTTTCAGACAGTAAGTTTTTAAGCTTTGATTCTTTTAGAAAGAAGAATGAAGCCGCATAACTACGCAATTGTCTTTATTCCACTGGCAATAATATTGAGCAATTTTACCTTTTTGCTATTTAATACTGGCTTCTATGAGAAAGAATCTGAAAAGAACGGGGTTTATTCTGTATTAAACAGGGATGAAGTGAATACTGAGACAAAAGGTATCCTGGCTTATTTCCGGGGCGGGGAGGAAACCTTCCACACAGAGTTTTTTAATCCAAGGGAGAGGATACACCTCCTTCAGGTCCGCGAGATTATAAGAAAAGTATTATTTATGTGGATAAGTGTCTTGGCGCTCTTCCTTATATCCCTGTTCCTGCATCCTAATTTTTACAAAGTATTTTTGTATGGCGGCCTGGCATCGATAGTCATTTTGATTTTGATGTCGTTATTCTTCATAGGTTTCAGCTCAAATTTTGTTGCTTTCCACGAAGTTTTCTTCAAAGATAATACATGGATGCTTGATCCTGAAACAGACAATCTTGTCAAGATGTTTCCAGAGCAGTTCTTCATAGATTTCCTTAAAAGACTAGTCTTCAGCAGCATTCTCACATCTGCAGTGGTTGCAGCAGCCCCCTTCTTGTTAAAAAGGTTTAAAAAGAAGAAGGACAAATTTTAAGTCATGGATTTTTATATGGCGGGAAAAGAGGAGGTGTTGTCTTCTTTACATACCTCATCAGCAGGCTTGCCTGAGTCTGAAGCCTCCCTGCGGCTCAAGCAGTATGGTCCAAACATACTGCAGAAGAAAAAGGAGCATAAAATCCTGAAAATCCTGAAAAACCAGCTCAACAGTTATGTTGTTTATATTTTAATAGCAGCCCTGCTTATATCATTCTTTCTCGGAGAATTCATAGACGCATATGTCATTGCCGCGATTCTTGTCTTGAATACAATTCTTGGATTTGTTCAGGAGTACAAGGCAGACAAGGCAATAGAAAAACTAAAGCAGCTTGCAACCCCAGTTTGTATAGTTATCAGGGATGGCAGGCAGCAGCAGATAAGCTCAACAGAACTGGTTCCAGGAGACATAGTTGTTCTGGAAGAAGGATCCAAAGTCCCCGCAGACTGCTATCTTCTTGAAGCCATTAACCTTAAAGCTGATGAGTCTCTCCTTACTGGTGAGTCTGTTCCTGTAAAGAAGGAAATCTCTGTAATTAACAAGCAGGTTCAGCTAAGCTCGCGCGGCAATATGCTGTTCTCCTCAACAATAGTTTCATGCGGAAGGGCCAAGGCTGTTGTAATCTCCACTGGCATGAGCACAGAAGTCGGGAAGATAGCACACATGATCCAGGAAGTTGAGGAAAAAGAAACACCTCTTCAGAAAAAGCTTCAGAAACTTGGGAAGTTCATGGCTTTTCTGACTGTTGTGATAACATTGATTGTGTTTCTCGCAGGAATATTAAGGGGCCAGGAATTGTTTACAATGTTTCTTGTTGCCGCAAGCCTTGCAGTAGCAGCCATTCCTGAAGGCCTGCCTGCTGTTGTTACAATATGCCTCGCCTTGGGTGTCCATCGCATGGTTAAAAGAAGTGTTCTTGTTAGAAAGCTTTCCTCGGTGGAGACTTTGGGTGCAACAACTATTATATGTTGCGACAAGACAGGCACATTAACATGCAACGAGATGACTGTAAAGAAAATATTCTTCAACAGCAAATTCATTGATGTTGCTGGAGAAGGCTATTCTTTTGATGGCGACTTTTCATGCAGTGGCAGGAAATACGACAAGAAAGAGCTTCAGCTGCTCATGGAAACTGCCCTCCTCTGCAACAATTCAAAAATAGGCAAGGGAAAAGTTATAGGAGACCCGACAGAAGGTGCCTTGGTTGTTGCTGCAAACAAGGCTTCTGTAGTTGCTCCTTATGCAAGGCTTGACGAGATTCCATTCACTTCAGAATCAAAATTCATGGCAACGCTCAATGCTGTTGGCAAGAAAAAAATCTGGCATTTTAAGGGCGCTGCAGAGGTGATTCTCGGAAAATGTTCCTGGATTTTAATTAATGGAAAAAAGTTTAGGCTGACAAGTGAAATGAGAAAAGAAATTCTGAATGCAAACAATATCATGGCAGAAGAGGCGCTTAGGGTCCTCGCATTTGCTTACAGCGAATCAAAATCTGACTTGACTTTCCTTGGTCTGATGGGTATGATAGATCCACCCAGACCAGGCGTCCCGGACTCAATAAAAAAATGCAAGTCAGCAGGAATAAGGGTCGTTATGATAACAGGGGATCACAAGCTCACAGCCCAGGCGATAGCAAGAAAGATAGGCCTTAACACAAGGGCAATAACCGGGGAAGAAATTGATTCTCTTGATGATGACTCGCTTGGGAGGATTGCCAGGGATATTGACATTTACGCAAGGGTTAATCCGCTGCACAAAGTCAGGATTCTTGATGCCCTGAAGGATGGCAACATAATCGCGATGACGGGCGATGGTGTTAACGACGCTCCTGCACTTAAGAAAGCAGACATTGGCGTGGCTGTAGGATCTGCCACAGATGTTGCAAAAGAGTCATCTGATATGATCCTTCTTAATGATGATTTCTCATCCATAGTTCACGCTGTAGAAGAAGGGAGGGGAATCTACAACAACATAAAGAAGTTTGTTAATTATCTTCTCTCGTCAAATTTCGGGGAAGTCTCGATATTATTTTTTGCCATGATAATAGGTTTTCTTGATGCCTCTGGAAACAATGTTATACCCCTGCTTGCAGTCCAGATACTTTGGATTAACCTCGTGACTGATGGCCTGCCTGCTCTTGCTCTCGGAGCTGACCCGCTGCAGAAGGATGTTATGCACAAACCCCCAAGAAACCCAAAAGAGCAGTTAATAACAAAAAATATGATGGTGAACATAATTTTAATAGGGGTTTTAATGACAGTCTCAGCCCTGTTCTTTTTTTCAAGATACCTCCCTGATGTGAAAAAGGCCCAGACAATGGTGTTCACAACAGTGGTTATATTTGAGATGATCAGGATATACATGGTGAGAAGCCAGTACAGGCAGGGAATCTTCTCAAACAAATATTTAATATTTGCAGTCTTAACTTCATTAGTTCTCCAGGCAGTTGTTATTTACACTCCGCTAGGAAAATTCTTCAGAACTGTGCCACTTGGCTTGATTGAAATAGGCGAGATTATAGCGCTTGGGGCAGTTGTGTTTGTCATTGGAAAAATAGTTCAGCCGCTAATAACAAGAATTACAAAGCAGCAGGACTAATTAATATCTCTGTGGGTTGCGAACATAAAAGCAGCATCCTCATCAAATCTTTTCATGATATTCACTATATAAATAAACAGATTGTTTGAGCTTATATAATCCATCTTTTTGACTTTTTTGTTTGCCTCTTTAGTTACTTCTCTTGCAATTTCGTATGACTTGTTTCGGGAGAGGTGCGTATTCAAGCACGCTTCAAAGACAGCTGAAAACACCTTCTTCTCATTGTACTCTTCAATTTTCCCGTTTCTTTTTATTATTTCCATTTTACCCTAGGTTGATCTGTCCGTTTGCTATGAACATCAAAAGCAGGCCAAGCAAAATCATTATTATTCCTGCTGCAAGCCTCATGTACTTCCTGTATTTAAACTTCCATTCTTTGATGTGATGCACTTTTGTTCCGAATATTGCCAGCAGCAGTATAATTAGCAAAGGAAGAACAAATATCAGATTGTAGAAAAGCAGGAGATAAACTGTCTGAATGCTGAAGTTTCTAGCCAGCAAAAGTGTTATTGCCAGATAAGGCCCGCCAGTGCACGGCAGTTCTACAGCAGCGACAAAAACACCAAGTAATATCACACCAATTAATGTGGTGCTTCTTGCATACTTCTCAATGGTCTTAACTTTGCTTGCCGGTATTGCCAGGCTGAACCCCCTTCCGTACCAGAAATAATCCTTTATTTCAATCAGGCCGCCAACTATCACAGCAAGCGCAATAATTAAAGAGATATATTCAGTAACCTTCAGCGGAATTTTGTAGAAAAATGCTGTAAGTCCGAGCCCTGCAAGGAAATATGTCAGGTAAACAGCAATTACATAAATTAACCCCACCTTGAACATCTTTGCTTTTGAGTGTGAAAGAACTAGCATTGTTGATACAAGGAGTATCATAACCCCTATTGCGCATGGATTAATGGAGTCAACCAGCGCAGTTACTATCACAGTCCCTACTGCCGGCAATGCTAATTCAACTGCCACTTAGCTCGCCCCCTTCAGCAGCTATTTCATAGCTCGCGCATATCTTGTCTGTTCTTTCTTTTTCCTTGTCAAGTTCTATAATCATGCAGTCTCCTGGTGGCACGTTTGGATAAGGGGAAATAACATAATTCTCAAAGTCCTCAAGTTTTATCTGCTCGTAAATCCATTTCTTTTCTTCAGGATTCTTGACTTTGTACAAAAACCCCTGCAGCAGGCTTTCAGTTCCGTCAGGGCATTTTCCATTTTCAAATAATATAATTCCCCTGTTTGTCGGCACAATCATGTGGTCATTTTCCAAGTCGCCGCCAATAACTCTGAAAAATTCTGCCAGCCTTATGTCCTTCTTTTCCTTCACAGGGCCTTCTATATGTATTCTCTTGTCCCCATGCTCATGGAAAACAGAAGTGCCTATCCTGTTTGATACACCTTCTGGACTCTTTAGCTCTATTCTCTCACCGCAAGCCCATATCTCAAAGTCAGCATGCCAATGCACTGGCCCGCTGCTCCAGGATGTTACATTTGTGCCTATCGTGTTTACTAAGATGTAAATTGAAATTGATGCAACTGCAAGGATTATAATCAGGAAGATTATTCCTTTGTATTCTTCAAGTTTTGTTTTTCTTTTCTCCCTTTTCTCAAGGCCTTCAAGTATCGCAACACAAACAAGTATTAAAGTGGTTATTCCTATAAGAACAAAAATAGGGTCATCAAGATAACTAATATCATCAGTCAGCTCTTCCTGGCCGTGGGCTGCAACATTCCACACTAGTGCAATCATTAATATAAGAAGAAAAGTTGTTTTCACCATCTTTTTCTCTCAGATTTCTTTTTTAGCTCTTTTTAAATGTTATTCTCATGCCGGCGTTGTTGAAAATCTAGTTTTTATCTATTCTTTGAATTCTTAAGATTAGAGAAAACAGGGTTTTTGACACTAAACTAGAAACTTAAAATTGCACATTTTAGAGACTTTCAACAGAGCCTCTCATGCCACTAGTTCCGAAGGCGGAGAATAAATCTAATTAAAGCGGTTCAAAATCTATAAATTATCCACAATCAACATAAATAAAAAAGATATTATTGACAAA
>CAYIQA010000024.1:0-6678 GCA_964365475.1 Candidatus Woesearchaeota archaeon
CTGCGCTTCTCTACGACACACTCAAAAGAATGAAAAGGGAGGGCGAGCACAAAAAGATATGGGGCAGTTTTTTCTCAGTGACGCAGGTTTCCAAAGCCTTTGTTTTCATTATCGGCGGGGTTCTGTTTTCAATAGACCCAAAACTCCCAGCTATTGTGTCTTTTCCTCTGATGATACTGGCATTTATCCTAACGTTCTTCCTAGTTGAACCTTATGAAAGCAGGAAGAAGCTCAACATAAAAAACTCAATCAGGCATCTAAAAGAGGGTATTGCGTACTGCTGGCAGCATAAATATATAAAATACCTAATTTTATCTTCGATACCAATAGCTACTATAACATCTATAATGTATTCGATTTCTTCTGTTTATTTTGATAATATATTGGTCCCGGTTTCATTAATGGGGTTGCTGGCTTTTCTGAGTTCAATTGTTTCAGCTTATGTGTCAAAGGAAGCCCACAATTTTGAGGGAAGGCTAGGAGAGGTGAAGTCGCTGATGCTTGTGAGAATAATCACTGTCTTGGCAGCCTTCCTCATGGCCATGATGGTGCCGTATATAGGTGTTTTGTTTTATTTCCTTGTCCCTCTGGCTGACGGATTTTTCTTTGTTATAATTGATAATTATGTGAACATCCGCGCCGTGACCTCGCACAGAACTACAATACTATCAGTAAAAAATATGTTTAATGAGTTAGGGATATTTGTGTTATTTCCTATAGTTGGTTATTTGATAAAAACAAAGTCTATGAGCTTTAGCTTTATGTCTTTGGGTATATTCTTTGTTGTTTATACTGCAATTCTTCTTTTCTATTCAAGAAGACTGAGCCTGAAATCTGTAGCTTAAATTCATCAAAAACTTTATATAACCAGCCAGTTTTGTTCATAGCCATGGATATAGTGGTGAGCAAGACAAAAGAGGGGATACAGTCAGATGTTCTTTTTTTGCCTATTTTTCAGGACAGGAGATTTGGGAAGATAACAAGTGAGATAAACAAGGAGCTTAAGGGCTTAATTGACAATGCACTGAAGCTTGATGAGTTCAGTGGGGAGCTGGGTAAGTTTTATAATATTCTTTACAATAGCAAAATAAAAAGGATCGTTTTAACTGGTTTAGGAAAAGAAAAAGAATTCAGCAAGGAGAAATTCAGGAAAGCTGTCGGGAATATTACAAGATATGCAAGAGGTCTTAAGGCCAAGAAGATTGCTGTGTGCCTTGAGAATGTCAACTTCAAGGCTTATGATCTTGGTTTTATGTGCGCTGAGGGGTTAATATTGGGAAATTACAGCTTTGAACAGCACAAAACAAAGGAAAGAGATAAAATAACTTATGTGGGTAATGCGGTTTTAATAACAGACGAGAAGATTAATGAAGGGATTGAAGAAGGAAAAATAGTTTCTGAGTCTGTCTTGATTGCAAGGGATTTGGTAAACACCCCAAGCATGATTAAAGTTCCAGTTTACATAGCTGAGAAGGCGAAGAAAATATGCTCCGAGAACAAGATTAGCTTCAAGGTCTTTTACAAGAATGAGCTGAAGAAGATGGGAATGAATGCACTGCTTGCTGTAAATGCTGGTTCTGTAAATGAGCCTGCTTTTTTGGTAATGGAGTACAATCCTAAGGGTAAGGATAAGATTGCTGTTGTTGGAAAGGGAATTACTTTTGATTCTGGAGGCCTGGGAATCAAGCCAGCCAACTACATGAAGGACATGAAGGAGGACATGAGCGGGGCTGCTTCTGTAATTGCCCTGATGAGGGTTGCTTCTTTGCTGAAACTGAAGCAGAACATTATAGGGATTGCTCCTCTGACTGAGAACATGCCCGGGAATAATGCCTACAAGCCTGGTGACATAATAAAAGCCTATAACGGAAAGACAATTGAGATACAGCACACAGATGCTGAAGGACGAGTAATTCTAGCTGATGGATTGAGTTATGCCTCAAAAATAAAACCCAAGACAATAATTGACCTTGCAACATTGACTGGGGCAATTGTCGTGACTCTTGGAGACTCTGTGGCAGGGATAATGGGGAATGACAAATTTTTGATTAATAACCTAATAAGGGCTGGAGAGGAGAGCGGGGAAAGATTGTGGGAACTACCTATGTATGATGAGTATGCAGAAATGATTAAAAGTGATGTTGCTGATGTTAAGAATATTGGTGGTTGGGAAGGAAAGGCTGGAAGCATAACCGGGGCAATGATGCTAAAGGAATTTGTTGATGAGGGTATTAAATGGGCGCATCTTGACATAGCAGGGACTGCAATGTCTGAGAAGGATGACGGTTATTTAGCAAAGGGCGCAACTGGATTCGGAGTAAGGCTGCTTGTCGAGTATCTGAAAAGAAGCTAAAAGCCGAAAGAGTCTGTGAATTTCCTTAATTTTTTGTATTCTGTAAGGAATTTTAATCCATTTTCAGCTATTTTATAATATCTTGTGCCTCTTTCTTTTTCTTCTGTTATCATTTCCCTTTCTGTTAACTCCTGCAGAAGCTGCTTCAGCTTTTGATGGGACAAATTTGATTTGTATAAAATATGGGTGGTCTTTATTTTGCCCCTGGAATTAACTACCTCCAGAATATCTGTTATTATCTGAACCTTGTTCCTTCTTTCAGCCATATTTCAAGCACCATACAAGGTTAGTTAACAGGCCTATGTAACCGAGGAGCTGAGCTACTGAGCCATAGACATAGAATACATTTGCCCCCGTAAACAGAAGTATATAAAAAAGATGGCTGAGTGCTATGAGCAGGAATGATATAAGCACTATTAAAGAATTAGCATTTTTGTTGTTTGTATAATTTCTGTAGAAGTACGGGATGACATAAAGCAGGAATATAAGAGATATTACCTGGAAGAGAAGCAAAGACGAGCTTCCTATTATTGTTGCCAGGACAGCAGTAACAACAAACAAGGATATAACGCGCATGTCCTTTATTTTCAATGACAAAGCAACCAAAGTTATGTAGGCAATAAGTATCAAAGCAATATGGACAATAAACCCTATTTTGTACATGAAATTTATGTCCAGAAGCTTCACAGAGATATCCACCTTCCTTATCAGCTCAAGGTAAATTGCAATGTTTGTCAGCGCCTTTGAAAGGAACGACAGTGCTATTGCAAAGAATGAAAATCCAAGGTAAAAATACTTTCTCTCGTTGTTGATCCTGAATACCTTGTAGCTGTAGTATCCTATGAAGAAGGCTATCACTGTTGTTATAAACTCAAGAATGGAATCGAAGCCGAGGAACCAATCCGGACTAGAAACAAGAACTGGCATATGATTTTAGGTTTACTTTTTAGTTTATAAATATTGTGAATTAAAAATTTGAATTTGTGATTGATAATCCATTTAAAAAGGAGGTGCTTAGCAATCTACAGGGGTGAGAGACTATGAAGATTGAAATCCTTAGTGAAAGCGAGTTAGCTAGGGTTTTTGGAAGCGAGGAGAGATTTTGCACAGCCTGCGGGGAGATTATTGAAGTGAAAACAAAAGAAAGAGAGTGTCTTTGTCACAGCTGCGAGAGGGGAGTACTTGTAAGGGGCTAGTGCTTTATTACAAGGCTTTTTTGGGCCTGAGTTAGGGAGATTGGTGTGTCTCCGAGCAGTATATCGTCTTCTATTCTTATGCCGTAATTTTTTCTGTACAATGCAGGCTCTATTGTGAAAACCATTCCTTTCTTCAGCTTCTCACCTGATTTCCTTGCTATCCTTGGATTTTCATGGACTTCAATGCCTATGCCGTGGCCCAGCGAGTGAATAAAATCCCTGCCCAGCTTTCCTGCTGCATGCATGTGGATTTCAGATGCTTTTGCATTTTCCTCTGCTTTTGAGATGCATTCCTTGTTCACCTGCAGAACAAGGTCATAGTCATTAAGTTCTTTTTCTGACGGCTTTCCAATGTAAATAGTTCTTGTGATGTCTGAGCAGTAATTTTTATAGACAACGCCCATGTCTATGACAACAAAGCCAGAAAGCTTCTTTGATGCCGGAATGTGGTGTGGGCATGAAGCATTCTTTGAGGCTGCTACTATTGTCTGGAAAGAAGGCCGGACTTTCATCTTCTTCATTTCACTTTCAATAAAGTCCCTAAGCTGAATTTCTGTCATTCTTGAAGACGCTTTGGCAATTGCTTTTCTGATTATTGAAGATGCTATCGAGGCTGCTTTTTTTATCCTTTTTATTTCCTCGCCAGTTTTTGTGCATCTTAGCTCTGATATCTTTTCTGAGACATCTGTGAAAGAAGACTTAAGATTATTCCTGAGATTCTTTAGCAGCTTTATGCTCACATAGTCATAGTTTATCCCGATTTTTTTGTGTTTTACCTTTGATTTTATGTCGTCAATGAAACCTTTTTTGATTTTGTAGACCTTTTTAATTGAAGAATTGTTTTTAGCAGTCTCAAATTCCAGTGGAGAAACAATAACAAATGCAAGATCTTTTTTTACTATGAGAGCTCCGTTTATATCAGTTAATCCTGTAAAGTAAGTGAAGGCAGGATCTCTTTTTGTTGATGTATTAAAAATCAGAGCGCAGTATATTTTCCTTTCTTTCAAATAAGACTGAAATTCCTTCAATTTCATAGTGATCATTAAGAGATAACATATATTTATAAAACTTGACTAGTCACAAAAGGTCACCAAAGCTTTAAATAGGGGGGTTTATATGGGTTGTTTCATCCAAATAGGAGGTAGAGATAATGGTTCAGGGAAGATGCATGAAATGCAAGAAGCAAGTTGAGATAAAGAACGGCAAGGAAATCGTGATGAAGAACGGGATGAGGGCAATGAAGGGAAGCTGCGGGGCTTGCGGGACTACTGTATTTAGGATACTTGGAAAAAAATAAGATGGGGTTTATCAAGACAATCCTTGTCATTGTACTTTTTTTATTTCTATTAGTTGCGTTGTTTTACCCAGAGGAAACCAGGGAAATGGCAAAAAGTGTCGGAATGGTGGTCCTTGGCTTTGGTGAAGAAAGGGTAAGCGACATAAAAGAGGGGGTTTCAGAGAAAGTAAGCGATGTTATAGGCGGTGGTTAGTAAAGAACTGTTTTTATCTTTGCTTCTACTGGTTTTGAGAAGTCTGAAACAGGCTCGAGCTTCTGCTCGTAGCTATATTCTGCAAATGCGCACCTGACGACATAAACAAAGTTTGTTGTGCCCTTCTCGTTTACCCTGTAGATGCTTCTGTCTTTCTCGCCGCGTTTTACAATGATATGGGATGCGAAGTCTTTTGTTTCTTCGCCATCTTTTATCCTGTCTGTCTTGCATACCATGTGTTTATCCTTGTGCAGGTTTTCTATAATAAGGGAGTATGCAATCTCATCTGAGCTGTTGCTTTCAATTTCTGCTGCAATGCTTCCAGATTCATCCTCTATTCTTGCCTGGAAGTCAGCTAAAGCCATAGGCTTTTCCTTTTCACTTGTGTCAACAGTCTCCTTTACTTCTTCTTTCTTCTCTTCAACAGCCACCACAGTTGTACTTTCCTCTGCCTGGTCTACTTGAGACTGAAGTGTTGCTATCTTCTCATCTACTTTCTGGTCAATGTAACTTGATAGTTCTGGATTATCAACAACAGTCATGCCGGTGTTTTGCGGGTAAACCATTGCAATTACAAACAAGACAAGCGCAACAAAAAGTATAATCAAATCCCAAAGCATCCACGGCTTTAGTCCAAAGTCTGATTTTTTCGCCGGCTGGGAATCATCTTCAGGGAACCTGTCGCCCCTTGAGCTTTCCCTCAGCTTTTTTTGTTCTTCTCTGAGGTGCTCTTTTTCTTCCTTCAACTTTCTCTTGGCCTCTTCCAGACGCTCTTTGGCTTCCATTGCCCTCTTTTCCTGCAAGAACTCGTCAATCTCCATGCAAGAAATAATAAGTGATTACTTAATAAAGGTTACGGTCAAGAAATTAAGCTTCGGTTTTTCTAAAAGTTTTTCCCATGAAAACGCAATTCTCGCCGTAAACATAATAATTTGGAATGTTTCCCTCTGTTTTGAAGTGCATTCTTTTAAACAATTCCAAGTCTTTTTCCTTTTCAGGGACAATTATAAATATTTTGCATGTCCCGCTCTGCGGCCTTATCCTGTTTTCAATTATTTTTACCAGAGATTCTGCAAAACCACGGTTGTAGCAGTCTGGCTTGAGAACAAAATGCCTTAATTCCCATGTTTTATGGTCTTCAAAACCCCATGTGTTTATTGCTACTATTGCTGAGGCAATTTCTTTGTTTTCAACAGCAGCAAGAAGGATGTCTTTCCTTAAGCGCCTTCTCAGGTTTGAAACTATAGTTTTCTCGTCTTTGCCTAATGTAATTACGTTGTTTGCCAAGTACAAAGAAGCAAGCTCCTTAAGCTGATTTTGTGACGGTTTTCTAACTTCCATTTTTACCCCCAACTAAAAACTAAAATTATGGTGTGAATCTGACCATTGTTCTTGGGAATGGAATCGCGTCCTTTATGTTTTCAAGCCCGCAGACCCACTTCACAACGCGCTCAATGCCAAGGCCGAAGCCTGCATGGGGCACGCTTCCATACCTTCTTGTGTCAAAGTACCACTCGTAAATATCAAGATTTTCTCCCTGAGATTTTAGCTTTCTTCTGAGCTCTTCAACATCAATTTCCCTTTCTGATGCCCCTATTATCTCGCCGCAGCCTTCAGGGGCGAGCATGTCAAAGCAGTT